>CAZIQE010000220.1:0-10668 GCA_964541385.1 uncultured Eubacteriales bacterium
TTTAATCCCTTGGTGGCGGACGGCGGCTTTAAGGCGGATTACGTGGCGCAGGAGAAAACCAACCTTTCCGATCGAATCGATGCGGTCTTTAATGATAAGCGGCAGTATGCCTTGGAGCGTTGCCGATCCATTATGTGCGAAAACGAGCAATATGGAATTTCTGCGATGGGCACAAAGGAATATTTGAATTCCTTCGATGAAAAATCATTGTATCGGTTTTTCTGCAAAATGCTTCAAGAATCTCTGGTGGTGTTTTCTTATATCGGCAAAGAAAAGGGAGCGTTTTTAGAGGAGCTTGCCGGCAGTTTCTCCCCCCGAAACGGTGTTATTCCGAAAACCGACGTGATTTTTTCTTGTGATACGCCCCGGGAAATTTCGGAGCCGATGGATCTGAACCAAAGTAAGATGAATATCGGGTTCCGTTTGGGCGAGTATGCAATGGAAAACGGCGCCGCTTGCCGGCTGTTTAACGTTTTATACGGCGGGAGCGCTTCCTCCAAGCTCTTTATGAACGTTCGGGAGAAGCTGTCCTTATGCTATTATTGTTCCTCCGCCATCGACCGCTTGAAAAACGTGATGTTTGTGATCAGCGGCGTTGAGGCGGATCGTTTTGAAGATGCCCGTGATGAAGTGATGGCGCAATTGAAGGCGGTTGCCGACGGCGATTTCACCGATGAAGAATTTGAAAACGCCAAAAATTATCTAATCGACAGTATTCGCGGCGCATACGACAGCCAAAGCCTTTTGGCGTCTATTCTGCTCTACGGCACCCTGCGTGGTGAATTGAAAACGCCGGAGGAGGATATGGCGGAAATCTCCGCCGTGACCCGCAGCGAGGTCATCTCGGTTGCAAAGGGAATCTCGCTCGATACGGTATATTTACTGAAAGGAGTGCACCAGGAAGAATGAAAACGGCTCAAACCTTTCATAGCAACATTTGCAGGGCTGAATATGAAAAAATCGTTCATCCCAGCGGGCTGACGGTTTACTTTATGAAAATGCAGGAAAAAGCCAAAAAAGCGGCTATGATCTCTGCAAAATTCGGTTCGATCAACTATACCTTCAAAACCCGAGAGGGTCGCTCCGTAACGGTTCCCAACGGAACGGCGCATTTTTTGGAGCATAAGCTTTTTGAGGGGAAAAACGGCGGTGCCTTTGATTATTATGCCAAGACCGGCGCAAAGGCCAACGCTTATACCTCCAATGATAAAACCGCCTATTATTTCGTCTGCAGTCAGCAGTTTGAAGAAAATTTAGACGTTTTGCTTTCCTTTATCTCCAATCCCTATCTCACGGAACAAAACGTGGAAAAGGAAAAGGGCATCATTGCGCAGGAAATCAAAATGTATGAGGATGAGCCGGGCTGGCAGGGCTATTTCACAATGGTGCAGGGGCTTTATCAAAACCACCCGATCCGCCGTGATATTGCCGGAACCGTGGAGGATATTTATTCCCTGACCCCCGAGATCCTAATGGATTGCTACCGCACCTTCTATCATCCCGCCAATATGGTCTTGGCGGTTGCCGGAGACGTGGAAAAAGAGGCGGTTTTGAAGGCTGTAGACCGGTATTTCAAAAGCGAAAGCGATGCAACCGATCTCTTCCAGCCCATCG
This sequence comes from uncultured Eubacteriales bacterium, assembly GCA_964541385.1. Classification (GTDB taxonomy): domain Bacteria; phylum Bacillota; class Clostridia; order Oscillospirales; family QAKW01; genus QAKW01. Next base: position 1,615 of record CAZIQE010000220.1, read on the forward strand.
AGGAGCCGGAGGAATCCGGCGTATTCTATACCGAAAAAGAGATGCTGGTTTCGAAACCGATTTTTCATCTGGGCTTCAAAGACAGCGAAACGGAGCTTTCCGGCTTTGCGCTATCGAAAAAGGAAATGGAAGTGGAGATCCTTCTGGAATATTTGTTCGGTCGTTCCTCGCCGTTTTATAAGGAGCTTTATGAAAAGGGGCTCATCAATCAAAATTTCGATTGCTGGTATGATTTATCCGATTATTTTTCGTTCTGCGTGATCAGCGGCGAAAGCGACGATCCCAAAGCAGTTGAAAGGGAAGCGTTAAAACAATTGACTGAATTGCAGAAAAAAGGAATCGATGAAGCCCGGTTCAAGGAGATCCGAAACGGACTGTACGGCTCCATCATTATTGAAACGGATCAGGCGTATCCGATGGTGAACCGCATCGTCGGGAATTATCTGAATCGGCAGGAAACCTTCGATGCTTTAGATGCGCTTTTAGAAATTCGTTCGGAAGATCTCTTAATGCGCGCACGAAAAATGTTTAAAGAAAATGCCAGATGTCTTTCGGTTATTCAGCCGATCAAGGAGGAATCATAATGGATTATAATACCGTATCTTTCCCGGGCTTGGGGATCGGGGAATTCACCATCAATCCCACCGCCTTTAAGATCACCGAGAATATCACGATCCAATGGTATGCCATTATTATCTGCGTTGGGATTTTGGCGGCATATTTCGTCTGCGACCGGCTTTGCCCCAAGTTCGGCATTAAAAGCGATGATCTCCTGGACGCCTTGCTGGTCGGCTTGCCGCTGGGCTTTGTCGGCGCCCGTGTGTGGTACATATTGGGCGATCTGGATCAGTTTGATAGCTTTATGGATATGATCAGCGTTTGGAACGGCGGCATCGCCATTTACGGCGGCATTTTCGGCGCATTGGTTGCGGCGATCCTTGTCTGCCGGCATAAGAAAATCTCCATTCTCAGCATTTTGGATCTGGCGGCGATCGGATTTATGATCGGCCAGATCATCGGCCGTTGGGGCAATTTCGCCAACGTTGAGGTTTTCGGCGTTCAAACCGATCTGCCCTGGCGAATGGGCGTTGGCGTGGATTGCATTGCCGAATATGTGCATCCCTTGTTCCTTTATGAATCCCTTTGGAATCTTTTGGGGCTGGTGGCGATCTTCGCCTATCTGGATTTCCGGAAATACAGAGGGGAATTGTTCCTTGCCTATACGGCATGGTACGGCATCGGGCGTGCCTGGATGGAAAACCTGCGTGATGCGGAATATAATCTTCATATTTTCGGCTTGAAGATCAATATGGTATTGGCGATCCTGTTGGCGGTTTTGGCAGTCGGCGCATTACTCTTCATCCATTTGAAGAAACCGGCTCGCCTTGCAATTGTGCGTAACGGTGCGGCAAAGGATGAACCGGCATATGAAGCGCAGTTTACCTATGCCAATGAAGAAAATGAAGAGGAAAATGATGATGGAAACGAAGATCATTGACGGGAAAAAATGCGCCGCAAACGAGCGTGCCCGCATTAAGGCGGAAGCCGAGGCATTGATCGCCCGTGGAGTCCAACCGGGGCTGGCTGTGATCATCGTGGGCGAGGATCCCGCCTCTAAGGTTTATGTGCGCAATAAAATAAGGGGATGCGCCGAGGTGGGCTTTTATTCTGAAAATTATGAACTTCCCGCCGAAACCGCCGAAGAGGAGCTGCTCACCTTGATCAACCGCTTAAATCGGGATCCCAAGATCCACGGCATTTTAGTCCAATTGCCGTTGCCGAAGCATCTCAATAAGAATAAGGTGCTGATGGCGATCGATCCCGGAAAGGACGTGGATGCATTCCATATCCAAAATGTGGGCAAAATAATGCTTGGACAATATGATTTTCTTCCCTGCACGCCCGCCGGTGTGATGCTGATGCTGAAAGAGAGCGGGATCGAAGTGGCGGGAAAAGATTGCGTAGTGATCGGCAGGAGCGATATTGTGGGGAAACCGCAGGCAATGCTTCTGCTGCACGAAAACGGAACGGTGCAGATCTGCCATTCCAAAACCAAAAACCTGCCCGAAAAAACAAGGCAGGCGGATATTTTGATCGTTGCCGTCGGAAGAGCAAAATTTGTCACCGGCGATATGATCAAAGAGGGTGCCGTTGTGATCGACGTCGGAATGAATCGGGATGAAAACGGAAAGCTTTGCGGCGACGTGGATTTTGATTCCTGCCTCGGGAAAGCGGATGCCATCACCCCGGTGCCGGGCGGAGTCGGCCCGATGACGATCACAATGCTTTTGCGTAATACCTTAACTTCTGCAAGTTTAACCTTAAAGGAATGATCGGCTATGATTGAAACAATAACTTATATTCTCAGCAATATCGGCGTGGCCTGGCCCTCCATTTTGATGGGGGCATTGGTGCCAACCGTTGTTTTACTGGCGCTGTTTTTCAGCAAAAAACGCAAATCGATCCCCTTTAAAACGGTTTTCTACGGAGCGGGAACGTTTCTTTTGCTCCTGATCGGGGTCGCCGTTTTAACGTTACTGGTAACGAATGCCTTTATGCCCTCCATCTCCGTATCGAACGTGGAGGAAGCGGATCATTATATTTATATCGGCGGCGTATTGATCCTGGCGGCATTCTATGCTGGCTCCGAGCTGATCCGGATGTATACCTTCAAATCCTTTGTCAATACGGAAAAAAACGAAGGCGTTGGGCTCACCTTCGGAATCGGATTTATTCTGACACAAAATCTCTTGATCTTAGGTCTGGCATCATCGGCAAAAATGGATTATACCCAATCCATCGCTTTCGGGATCTTGATGATTATCAGCGGCGTGATTTATATCTTAAATGCGGCGATCGGTTATCAGCTGGTTCTAACGAACCATCAATGGATCGGGTTCGCCGCCGCCGCTTCCTATTATTTACTGTTTGCGGTAATGTTTTTGTTTTCCAATATCTACGTGACCTATTCCTTTGTGTTGCTGATTTTGATCTTTAACGGGGTGGTTGGATATAAAATATTACCGTTGCCATTTAAAAAGACGGAGAAGGAAAAATGAGCAAAATTCTGATTTTTTATATTGCCGGTATTCTGGTCTGCATTTTAGGCTTTTTTGCGATCAAAGCAGTTGTGGAGCGTGGCTTGAAAACCAGGATCCGTTGGCGCAGTTTTTTTGTCGGTATGCTGGTATCGGTTCTCTATTTTGCGCTTGCGCTGATTTTGATTTACGTGACCTTTAATAATAACTACTACTATAATACCGCCTTTTTCCGCACGATGGTGGGAAGCTTGTATTTCGTGCTTTTGGCGCTTGTCCGGTTTTGCATCACCAAAAAATTCTTCTACGATCAAAAGAAGCTCTCTGCCGGTATTTCCTTCAGCTTCGGGTTCGGGTTTTCGCCGGTTCTGTTTTTGGCGGTTTATTTATTATTGATGCTTTTGATCGTTTCCGTCAATGCGATCTTCAACGCCCCCTATGTATTGGAGGCAGAAGGGTATCTCTCCTTTGCCGATAATACGATCATCAGCGTATTCCAACCGGCGGCAGGTCATCTTTCCTTCGCCTTGGTATTTGTCGGCTTCGATTGCTTTGCGGTGGCATTCAGCGCATTTATTAAGAAGATCACCACCAAGCATTATCATTTCGCCGCCGTTTTCGGCTGGGTTTGCCTCTTTCTTTTGCTGGAGGCGGTATCCCTGATGCCGATCCCGTTTATGATGCAATTTAGGCTGAACCATTGGCAATTGGCGCTGATCGAATGGGTCTCAGTGGGATTGGCGATCGTTTTGGCTCGCTTTATTCCCGGCGGAGAGCCGGATCCGCATCCGGATTATCAAAAGCAGTTTGAATAAACGCCGGGATCTGATCCGCAAAGGTAATGCCGCTTTGATCAATGGTGATCTCGTGAAAAGGAACGTCAACCAGATCATTCAGGGAAGTGTATTTTTCCAGATACGGGGTGACAGCCGATGCCGGAATGGTATGGCCGGAATAAACGATGGTATCCACGGTGATCATCCCGTTTCCCCGTTCATTTTCACTCAGATGCCCGTTGATACGCAAATTCTCGCCGTTTAAACCGTTCAAAAAGGATTGATAGGGCTTCAATTCTTCCGCAATCGAGGTTAAAGCCGAAAGGCTTTTAATGGTTGCGGTGATGTTGAAATCCCCATCCTCGCCGCCCTGAAAGGCAACGTCCTTTAATAATCCCAATTCCTGCAGATTGGCTTCGATCAGTCGGGCAAAGGAACGGTTGCTGATAAAACCGTCCTGATGCACCTGGGGATTAGGCAAAGCCGGCTCCGGCTCCTTTTCGCCGGAATAATTTTGCCGGGAGGATAAATATCCGGCAACGGTGAACCCGATGATCAGAATGGCAATAAAAAATGCCGTCCATTTGAACCGATAGTAGCTGAATTCTTTTTTCATAGAAGCGATAACCCTTTCTTAATTTTTTTAAACCGGAGTGATGATTATGAAAACAAAACAAATAGTTGCAGTTGTGCTCGGAGTGATCTGTATCGCTGTTTTGAGTATCGTTTTGGTGCTTTCCTTAGGGAAAAAGCCCAAAGAGCCCAATGCACCGGAAACGGAGCAGCCCGAAGGGACTTCGGCAAACGACCCTGTAGTGCCTGATACGCCATCGAACGGGAAACTGCCCGAAGGGGAACAAAAGCCGGATGAGCCCGATGATGATACACCGGATCAAAATGATCCCGAACCTGATCCATCGGGAAATAATGAGCCCGAAACAAACGATCCGGAGCCAACCGTTCCCGCAAACCCGGTCGATACCTCCTCAAAAGCGGCAATTGAAAAAATCCTGAACGATCCCTTTATGATTTTAGTCAATCGGGAGCGGAAGGTTTCATCCGATTACGTTGGATCGGATCTCGTTTATTTTAATGATTATCAGTTAAATGCCACCTGCTCTGCGGCATTAAGAAAAATGGTGAATGCCGGGAAATCCGCAGGATATAATTATATTTTGTATTCCGGCTATCGATCTTATTCCAGCCAATACAATAAATATAATAATAAAATCGCCGGCTATAAAAATCAGGGCTATTCCGAAGAGGAGGCGATTCGGCTCACCGATCAGTATTATGCGCCTCCCGGCGGAAGCGAGCATCATACCGGTCTGGCGGCAGACGTCTGTATTCCGTCGGTCGTTAATAAATATGGGATGCTGCACGAAAATTATGAATACACCGAGGAATTCGTTTGGTTTTCCCAAAATGCGCATAAATACGGATTTATTATGCGCTATCCGAAGGGAAAAGAAGGCATCACCGGTTATAATTATGAGCCGTGGCATTATCGCTATGTGGGAGTCGATATCGCAACGGAGATTTATAACCGTGGGATCACTCTGGAAGAATATATCTATGAGCTGGAATCGAAATTGGCGGCAATGAATTGAATCAAGAGGAAGGAAAACAGATGTTCGTTTTCCTTCCTCTTTTGGTATAATCTGATTTTTTGGGGAACAATAGATCAGAGGTGAGAAAGAATGCTTGTTGGCATTGTGCGATGCATTGCTTTATATATTGCGGTTATTTTTGCGGTTCGGATTATGGGCAAACGCCAGATCGGGGAGCTGCAGCCTTCTGAGCTGGTTATAACGATTATGCTTTCGGAGCTTGCGGCATTGCCGCTGCAGGATATCAATATGCCGTTGATTTGGGGCATTATGCCGATGTTTTTGCTGGTTGCGTTGGAGCTGATTATGTCCTTTATAACGCTCAAATCAATGAAAATGCGGCGTTTTTGCTATGGGAGCCCGATTATGCTGATCTACGGCGGGAAGGTGAACCGGGATAACCTTATAAAAACAAGGGTTTCGATGGAAGACATTATGGAAGCGATGCGTGGGCAGGGGATCTCCGCCGTTGAGGACGTGCAAACGGCGGTGTTGGAAACCAACGGAACGTTATCGATTATTCCAAAGCCCGAGGCCGCTCCGCCCACCGCGCGGGATATGAAGATGAAATTAACTGATAACGGGGGAATTCCGGCTATCATCATAATGGATGGGCGCTGCGTGGAGGAAAATATGAAAACCAAAGGGATCAGCGAAGCAGAACTCACGGTTATTTTGAAAAATTACGGTGTTTCAATGAAGGAGGTTTTTATGCTCACAATCGACGACAGCGATAAAACCTATTTAATTAAGCAGGATCAACTATGAAGCGGATTATCAGATGTCTTTTGGGAATTATGGCGTTTGTTCTAGCGGTGAGCATCTTTGATGCGGTTTTTATGAGCACCTTCGCCAAGGAGATGAACGAATGTCTTGACGCCGTGGATCAGGCGGAAACGATCGAGGAAATGGCAAGGGAAGCGAAGGAATTGGAGCGCATCTACAATAAACGGAATTTTTTCCTTCACCGCCTGGCTCCAACAATGCGGCTGGAGGAGATCGAGGTTTCTCTATCCAAATTAAAAGCATTTCTCGCCGTGAAAAATTATGATGAATGCCTGGCGCTATCCGCCGAGATCCGCCGCCGGGTAAATCAACTCTATTCCACCGGCTTCTACCGTTGGTACCAATCCGGCGCCAAACGCATAGGATAATGCAGGATAAAGGAAGGAGGATTTTAATGAGGAACCATTGTATTTTTAAAACCGTTGGCTGCTTGGCGGCGGCTGTTGCATCCGGAATTCTCATTCAGATCTTTCTTCCCGATATTCTGATTATCGCGATCTGCTGCGTATTGATCGCAGTAATGGGTATCGTGATTGCGAAACTGATTTAAGGAGGATGAGTCTATGCAGGTTGTTGTGGTGAAGCCGCCGAAGTTTATGCGCAGTATTTTAAGACGCTTGTTTGGGATACATAGTGAACGCTGATGTGGAATAGACGGGGGATGGCTCGCATATAGATTAGTAAAAAACAAAGGAGCCAATGCCCATGGAATGTAAGGAGCAACAATCAATGGTCTCAGCGACCAAAACGCTGTATGAAAACTTTTTGGAAGAAAAATGCGAAACTGATTTTTTAATTCCGGATTATTATCCGGCGGCCGAAAAAATCATTCATTGCTCGGCGTATCCGGTGGTCAGTAATAAGGAAATTGTTGGGGATCGGCTGAATTTGGAAGGAACCTGTAGATTCACGGTCATCTATCAGGGAGAAGAGGAGAGCGGGATTAAATCGCTCACGGAAACGGTTCGCTTTGAAGAAAGCCTGCCGGTCAAGGATGCCGAAAAGGATCCCTGGGTGCAGGTGGCGGTGCGAATGAGCACCGCAACCTGCCGATTACTGAATCCTCGGAAAATCAATTGCAGAGCCATTGCATCGGTTGCCGTCAAGGTGAAAGAGCAGCAGAATATGAATATTATCGATGCAATGGACTGCGAGGGGATGGAAACCTTATTTGTGCCGGTATCCGTCTATACGGTTTTGGAGCATCCCTTCGATACCGCAAAGGTGCAGGGTGAGATCGAGGTGCATACCCCGATTCAGGATATCCTGAAAATCGATGGCTTCGTATCGGTGAAGGATGTCAATATATCCGCCGGGAAAGCGGTGATGAAGGGCGTTTTGAATTTATTCTTATTATTTACGCCGGAATCGGATCCCCAAAAGGTGGAGGCCACCTCCACCGCCATTCCGTTCACGCAAATATTGGAAACCCGAACCGAAACGGAAGAATGCTCCATCGAGGTTCAATCCTGCATCCGCAGCGTCCGTGCCGACGTGGAAACGGATAGTGAAGGGAAAAACCGGATGATTGCGATCACCGCCACCCTGCAAACGGAAGGAGAGGTGTTCCGGAGCATCAAGCAGGAGCTCTTGATCGATGCCTATTCCAATACATATCCTCTGGAGCTGGAAAAAAGCCAGTTGGTTTTAGAGGAATTGGCAGAGCGATGCGAATTGAACGAAACGCTCCGCCATACCCTGCCGATCGACATGGAGTCGGCGGAAATCCTTCAAATGACGGCTACGCCGATGATCCAGAAGATTTCCGGGCAAGGAAATACGCTTGCGATCGATGGGGTTCTGGATATCACGATGATGCTGGCGGAGGGGGAACACTATCATGCGATTGACAAGTCTTTACCCTTTACACTTAATAAAGAGCTTCACCAGCTGGATGGGCGGATGAGATGCGAGATCCACCCGGAGGTGGTAACGTCCGGCTGGGTGATGAACGGAGATAAAGCGGAATTAAAAACGGAATTGAACTGTTCTTTATTGATTTTAGCCCGCAATAATTACGACGTTATTTCGGGGATTCAGATGGATGAAGAGCATCCCTGCATAAAGGCGGAGCACGCACCCTTGGTGGTATACTACGGGGATAAAGGAGAGAAGCTATGGGATATCGCCCGCCGCTATTCCACTTCGGTTGCAACCATCAAATCAGTTAACGGCTTGGAAAAAGACCAATTGGAGGATAAAAAACTGTTGCTGATTTCCCGCACATAAAAAAATACCGTGCTTTTTTGACACAAAAAGCACGGTTTTTTGTTGCTTTATATTATTTTAGATGGTATAATATATTATTATTTATGTTTGAAGGGAGGTTTTCGGAATGCGTGAATGGAATATTAAAGAGCAGGATGAAGCATTAGTGGCGCATTTATCGGAAAACCTCCGTTGTGAATCCTTCTTTGCCCGGATTTTGATCAACCGGGGATTAAAAACGCCGGATGCGATCCAAAGGTTTTTAAATGCGGACCGTTCCGCACTTGAGGATCCCTTTTTATTCAAAGGGATGCGGGAAGCGGTTGAAATCATCGGGGAAGCCATTCGGAATAAAGAGAAGATCACCGTTTACGGCGACTATGACGTGGATGGGATCACGGCAACCGGTCTATTGGTGCAGTATCTCCGTTCATTAGGCGGTGAGGTGGATTATTATATCCCCAGCCGCTTCACAGAGGGCTATGGTGTTAATCCGGGAGCGATCCGAAAATTTGCGGAAGCGGGCACCCGCCTTTTCATCACCGTTGATACCGGCATCACGGCGATTGCCGAGGTGCAAACGGCGCAGGAGCTGGGAATGAAGGTGATCATAACGGATCACCATGAATGCCAGGC
>CAZIQE010000221.1:0-2180 GCA_964541385.1 uncultured Eubacteriales bacterium
TTTGCTTTGGCATAGGCGAGGATCGCATCGGCAATGGGGTGGTTGGCACCGGTTTCGGCGGTGGCGGCGTAGGCGATCATTTTTTCTTCCTCTGCGCTGCGCAGGTCAACAACCGCCGGCTTGCCCCGGGTAACGGTGCCGGTTTTATCAAAAACAGCCACCTTCACGTGGTGGGTCGTTTCCAGCGTTTCTCCGTTTTTGATCAGAATTCCTTTGGAGGCACCTAAGCCGGTTCCCACCATCACGGCGGTGGGGGTAGCCAGCCCCAATGCGCAGGGGCAGGCGATCACCAGAACGCTGGTGAAGATGCGGATGGCGAAGGAGAATTCCTCGCCGGCAATGAGCCAGATCAATGCCGCCAGCAGGGCAATTCCCATCACCACCGGCACGAATACGCCGGAGACCCGATCCGCCAGCTTGGAGATGGGCGCCTTTTTCGCCTGCGCATTCTCCACAAAGGCGATGATCTTGGAAAGGGTGGTATCCTTGCCGATCCGGGTCACGTTGAGATAAAGGGCGTGATCCAGATTGAGGCTTCCGCCGGTCACGTCGGAACCGGGTTCCTTGGCAACGGGCATACTTTCGCCGGTGAGCATCGATTCATCCACAGAGCCGCTTCCCGTTTCCACCTTGCCGTCCGACGGGATCTTTTCCCCGGGGCGAACCAGCACCCGGTCGCCGGGCTTCAGCGAGGCGGTGGGCACGTCGGTAACGGTTTCCCCTTGGCAAAGATGCGCCACGTCCGGCGTCAGCTCCAAAAGGCGGCGGATGGCATCGGTGGTCTTATCCTTACTGCGTGCCTCAAAATATTTTCCCAGCTTGATCAGGGTGATCACCACAGCCACCGATTCAAAATAAAGATGATGCACGGCGTGGGGATCATTTTTCAATTGAAAGACCATCCAAAGGCTATAGAGGAACGAAGCCGTTGCACCGATGGCAACGAGGCTGTCCATATTGGGATTTCCTCTGAAGAGGGCGGAAAAACCGCCGGTAAAGAACCGGTAGCCGATCGCCATCACCGGAACGCAGAGCAAAATCTGCGTCAGGGCGAAGCCTAAAGGATTTTGCTCCATTTGGGCAAAGGGCGGCACCGGCAGATCGGGGAAAAACATCTGCCCCATAGAGATATAAAGCAGGATCAGGCTCAAAATGCCCGCCGCCAAAAGCCCCCAGGGCTTTTGGGTGGCTTTCGGCTGAAGCTTGGGCTCCGGCTCCGGGATCCGGATGCCGAACCCGGCCTTTTGGATCACCCGTTCAAAATCGGCGTAGCCCACCGTTTTTTCATCGTAGGTTACGGTCATTTTCTCGGTCATCAGGTTCACTTCGCAGTTTTTTACCCCCGCCAACCGGCTGACCACACGCTGAACGGAGCCGGAGCAGGCTGCGCAATGCATCCCCGTTATATCGTATTGTTCGGTTTTCATTTTTTTCACCTCTGCCGTTATTATATACCCCGTGGGGGTATTTATGCAAGAGAGTTTCAAAAAATTTTTTATCGGCTTGGTTGAAAAATCGGCTTCGGTGTTGTAAAATATAATATAATAAGAAGGGAGGCGCTCAAATGAAACGGTTGATAACGGGATGGATCGCAGTTCTGATTTGCGGGCTTTTTTCTTTGGGTGCCTTTGCCCAAGCGCCGGAGGAGCACCCGGCTCGGCTGGTGGACACGGCAAATCTCCTCTCCGCCACCGAGGAAACCATACTGCTGGAGCAGTTGGATGAGATCAGCCTGCGCCAGGCGGCGGACGTTGTGATCGTTACGGTGGATCACCTGAAGGACTATACCCCGGAGGAATTTGCGAAAAATTATTATAAAGAGCACCGTTATGGGCTGGGTCTTCGCAAAAGCGGCGTGATCCTCCTGGTGAGCGAAAAGAGCGTGATCCATACCAAGGGGTTCGGTGCCAAGGCGGTGAACCGCAACGGCGTGGACTATTTGATGGAGCAGCAGGCTCCGGTGCTGGAGAGCGGGGAATATGCAAAGGCCTTCAGCCTTTTTGCCACCGAAACGGATCAGCTCCTGGAAATGGCGCGGCAGGGGCATCCCTATAAGCCTGCCTTTAACGACTGGCTCTATCTGCTGATCGCTCTCGCCGCCGTTGTGGTTGTTTTTTGGGGCGTAGTATTCGTGTTCCGCTTGCGGCGAAAAAAATAGTTTTGAACAACTGTTAGTAAAA
>CAZIQE010000222.1:0-15713 GCA_964541385.1 uncultured Eubacteriales bacterium
GAGTGTAATCCTGTTCGTTGCAGATCGGCTTGAATTTTAGATTCTGCAGCATGGTCAAGGCTTCTTCTTTCGTCATCCCCATAAGATTGGGAACTTCCTTTAATTCGGGAGTTTCGCTTCCGGTAAATGTAACGGTGCCGATCGAAATGCTTTCCGGCTCGAATTTTTCCCCGGTGCTCAGATCGAAAAATTCGTGGTAATGATGCGTAAATACCTGCGCACCCTGAGCGGGCGCACTTTTCATCCGGAAGGTGATTTCGCAAAGCTCCGCATCGCCCTCAAACGCAACGCCCTCGCTGGCGGCGGCGATACCGATCTTGGCACGGCCGTCATCAAGGGGATCGGCGTTGATAATCATAAGCCCGTTGAAGCTTAATTGATTGTCTCCAACATGTTCCAAAACGGTGTCGTCATAGAGGAAAAAGAATCGCATTGCCTCGCATGCCGGGGCGTTTTGCACCCGCAAACGGACGGTAACGCTATCGCCCAATTGGGAAACGCTCCCGCCATCCAGATACACGCGCATTCCGGCGGGCTCTCCGGCGGCAAAGGCAGAGGGGATCAGCATCAAAAGAATCAAAACGGCACAAATCAAACGTTTCATCGTTGGTTTATCCTTTCGGTTATTTTGCGATCTTTTCGCAATAATTCATTAAAATGGTGGCAACCTCCGCACGGGAGGCGGTGCCGGTGGGGTTCAATCTGCGTTGGTCGTTGCCCTGCATCAGTCCGGTGGCAACCGCCCATTGAACGGCATCCTTTGCAAAGGCGGCGGTTCGGTCGCCGTCCTTAAAGATGGAAAGATCGCCCCGGGCAGAGGTGTTGTAGCCTTGATAGGCGGCGTAGCGATATAAAATAGTGGCGATCTGCTGGCGGGTGATGGGCACGCTCGGACGGAACGTGCTGTCCGGAAACCCCTTGACGATGGCGTTGGAAGCAGACCAGGCAACGGCATTGGTATACCATCTGCCTGCCGCCACGTCGGTGAAGGGAAGCCCGGAAACCGGCGGTCTGCCCTCCCGGTTATAAAGCACCTGAACGATCATCGCCCGGGTGAGCACGGTGGCGGGCTCAAATTTGGCGGGATCGGTGCCGGTCATCAAGCCGTTATCCGCAACGAATTGAACGGCGTTATGATACCATGCCTTATGGTTGATATCCCGGAACCGTTTCACGGTGCAGACGTGGGTGTTATCGGTGATATAATCGTCGGCATCAAAGAAATCCACCTCATAAGCGAAGTCCGCCGGGTTGCCGGCACGGTCCTTCAAGCCTTGGATCTCCACCCGGTATACGCCCCGGTAGGTATCAACATTCTCCGGGCGGAAGATGATGCAGTTGGAGATGCCGTATGCGCTGTTTTCAACGTTGAAATATTTGGGCTCGGTCAGCGAATAGGTTTCGTTCCCTTTAAAGACCCAAACCGTCTGATCGTCCCGGGTGAGGGTAACGGTCAGCTCCTCCTTCACGGGATCCCGGTATTTTTCTTCGTTCAGGGTAATGCTCCAGGCGGCGGTGCTTTTAAACACGTCGTTGGGAAATTTTCCGGAAGCAGGCCAGCCGATGAAGTCATAATCGAAATATTCCGCCGAAGTATCCATCACCTGCTCCACCGCATAATGGCGATAGTTGAAGCGGGGCGATCCTGCGGGATCGTCGGCGGGGTCATCATAGGCATAGCCGAATCCCACCTTTCCCAAGAGGGGGCTCAATTGCCAACGGCGATGCCCCAGGCGGGCGAGATTGGAGGAAGCTTCATCGGCATTGCCTTCGGCATCCTTCAGAATATCGCTGTCGTCCATAAAAAGATCCACCGCTTTGGAGAGCGATACGCCCCCGGCAAGGTTACTTGCGGTAAGCGAGTGGATCGCTTTGGTATAGAATTCCGGGCTCATATCCTCCGGCTTCGGGGGATAATGGGAGAAGAGCGAGTTGGCAAGCAAAACGGCTCCGTGCTGCGCCGAGGTATTCAGTTCTTCATTCAATTGAACGCCGGGCAGACCTGCCAGCCGGCGCAAAAGATTCAGCCGGTTCAAGGCAAGCTGCAGAGAATTCTCCGTTAATTTGCCGGCGGAATGGGGGGCTTGCAGAGAAGGCGTTTCCTCAAAAACCTTTTCCGGGCTCCCCAAGGGTGCCTCCACCATCATTTGGGCGATCTCTATTTCGCTGAGCGGGGCAAAAGCGGTGTTGCCGCCGGTTTTTAAAACGGGCTCTGCTTCAGCCGCACCGATGCGTGCGGAAAACAGACCGAATAGAAGCGTAAACAGCGTTAAAAGGGAAACGATTTTTTTCTTCATCAATGAGCCTCCTTCTGATCTTAATTTCATTATATAGGAAGAAAAGGAAATTGGCAAGTTCGGATTGTAAACTTTTTAAGGATTTTTCAGGAAAAAGAAAAATACCATTTTATCCAACGGAATGTTATTGACAGAAAAATGAAAAAAATATATTATAAAGGAGTAAAATAAAAACGGAGAGCATTTTATAAAGAAAGGTAAGATAAACTATGGCGTTTTTCCTTCAGGGGGTTCATCTGCCCCATAGAAAAAATACCGCAGAGCTGCCTGCCGTTCCGATGCCGAGCCCGGCAACGGTTTGCATTCCGATGGGGATGCATATCGGCGCCCCTGCCAAGCCGGTGGTGAAGCCCGGAGATCACGTGGCGATCGGCACGCTGATCGCAGAGCAGAACGGCAACGTTTCGGTGCCGGTTTATGCGAGCGTTTCCGGAACGGTGAAATCCATCGAAGAGATCCGGATGGCGAATGGGCGAAAGGGCAAGGCGATCGTGATCGAAAGCGACGGCGAAAACAGCCGGGATCCCCGCATTGCGCCGCCGAAGGTGGAAAGCCGGGCAGATCTGATCGAAGCCATCCGCCAAAGCGGCGTTGTGGGGCTGGGCGGGGCAGGATTCCCAACCCACGTGAAATTCAGCGGCGAACCCGAAAAAATCGAGGAATTGATCGTGAACGGCGCAGAATGCGAGCCCTATATCACCAGCGATTCCTTAACGATGACCGAGCGTGCCGATGAAATGGCGATCGCTCTGGAGGCCTTAAAAAAGCATCTGGGCATTTCCAAAATCATCATCGGCATTGAAAATAATAAAAAGAGTGCCATCCAAAGGATGCGGCAGCTGGCGGATCGGGATCCCTGCGTTCGGGTGAAGGTGTTGCCGGCGGTATATCCCCAGGGCGGGGAAAAGGTATTGGTTTACCATATCACCGGCAAGGTGATCCCCGTGGGCAAGCTGCCCCTGGACGTGGGCTGCATCGTTTGCAACTGCACCACCCTTGCCACCATCGGCCGCTATCTGAAAACCGGGATGCCTCTGGTGGAAAAATGCGTTACCGTGGACGGCAGCGCCGTTCGGGAGCCTAAAAACGTGATCGTGCCGGTCGGTGCCTCTATGGAAGAGGTATTCGCCTTTGCCGGCGGCTTTCAAACGGAACCCGGCAAGGTGCTCTACGGCGGACCCATGATGGGCGTGGCTGTCACCGATCTGAAGGCACCCGTGATGCTGAATACCAACGCCCTTCTGGCGTTCGATGAAAAGGATAGTGCGCCGCCCGAAGAAACGGCGTGCATTCGCTGCGGCGCCTGCTATAACCATTGCCCCTTCGGGATCAATGCCCGGGCGGTGGAAAAGGCCTATCATCAGAAGGATTTAGAGGGGATGGAAAGAGCCGGTGCAGATGCCTGTATGGAATGCGGCTGCTGCTCCTTCGTTTGCCCGGCGAAACGACCCCTCACCCAGGTGAACCGTTTGGCAAAGGCCGCCCTGCGGGAAGCCCGTGCGGCGGCAAAGGAAAAGGAGGCGAAAAACTGATGGACGAGAAGCTCTATCTTTCCTCATCTCCCCATATCCACGTGCCCCGCACAACCCGGAGCATTATGCTGGACGTGGTGTTTTCGCTCCTGCCCGCAACGGCCTCGGGCATCCTTTTCTTCGGCTGGAGAGCGGCACTTTTAGTGGCGGTTTGTATCGTCACGGCGGTGCTGAGCGAATATCTCTTTAATCTGATCGCCAAAAAGCGGCAAACCGTTAACGATCTGAGCGCTGTGGTAACCGGTCTGCTTTTGGCTCTGAACCTGCCTGCAAGCCTGCCGGTCTGGCAGGCGGTGGTGGGAACGGTTTTTGCCATTGTGATCGTGAAATGCTTTTTCGGCGGGATCGGCTGCAACGTGGTGAACCCCGCCATCACCGGACGGGTGTTTATGCTGATCGCCTTCGGTTCTATGGCGAAGGCCGCTTTCCCCCCGGATAGCGTTGCCTCTGCCACGCCGCTTGCGGAGCTGGCGGAGGGCAAAACGCCGGATATCCTCAATCTGATAACCGGCAACGTGGGCGGTGCCATCGGCGAAACCAGCGTGATCGCCTTAATGATCGGATTTATTTATCTCCTCGTCCGTCGGGTGATCACCTGGCAGATCCCGGCGGCGTTCATCGGAACCGTCTTCCTCTTTACTCTGGCGGTAACGGGGGATCTGACGCAGGCTCTTGCCTATATTTTTGCCGGCGGCTTATTTCTGGGCGCCATCTTTATGGCAACGGACTACGTGACCTCTCCCTCCACCTCGGCGGGAAAGCTGCTCTTTGGCTTAGGGGCAGGGATTATCACCGTTTTGATTCGGCTATGGGGCAAGTATCCGGAAGGCGTTTCCTTTGGTATTCTGTTGATGAATATCCTGAACCCCTATCTTGAAATCTGGACAAAACGGAAGGTATTCGGGGGGAAAACGAAATGAATAAATATTTGAAGAGTGTGATCGCCCTGACGGCGATCTGCGGCGTGGTGGCGTTATTGCTTTCCGCCGCCAATATGCTCACCGCTCCGGTGATCGCCGAGAACGAAAAGGATGCCGCCAACGAAGCGCTGCTGGTGGTGATGCCGGAGGGTGAAAATTTTGAATTGATGGATCTTTCCTCCTATGAGCTGCCCGAAACGGTCACCGAGGTTTATAAAGAAAGCCGGGGCGGTTACGTGGTGAAGCTGGAAACGGCGGGCTATTCCACGGGGCTTGTGATTATGTGCGGCGTGGATGCCGCCGGAGCCGTGACCGGCGCCACCTGCCTTGCCAGCAGCGAAACGCTGGGCGCAGAAAAAACCTACGGCGAAAAAACCGTGGGCAAGACCATAAAGGATATCGACAGCGTGGATACCGTTGCATCGGTAACCAAAACCACCGCCGCCTATAAAAATGCCGTGAAGGACGCCTTGAATACGGCGGTGATCCTGGGCGGCGGAACGGTGGATCTCCGGGACGAGGCGCAAATTCTCAAGGATCAGCTTTCGGCAGTTTTGCCCGCCGCCGAGGGGGCGTTTACGCCCTGGTTTATGGTGGAGGAGCTGGAAGGCGTGGATGCGGTTTATCTGGCAGATAACGGTGCCGGTATGGTGTTCCGTAAGGGCGAAGAATTTGTTTTGGACGAAGCGCTTGCGCAAAAGGTGAAGGAATCGAAAACCGAGGTCTTGGATACAAGCGGCTATGAATTGAACCCCTCCATCACGAAGGTGGAGAAAACCGCCTCCGGAAATTACGTGTTTGAGGTGAAGGGCAACGGCTTCGGGATCAACGGCGATAAGTATTATAATCCCTCCGGGGAGCCTATTTTGATCCGGGCGGCTTTAACCCCCGCCGGAAGGATTCTGGCGTGCGAGACCGTTTCGCAAAAGGAATCCGACGGGTTCGGCTCCGCCTGCGCCGATCCTGCCTTCTATACGCAGTTTAACGGCAGGGACGAAACCAACTATAAAGAGATCGACGCCATCAGCGGCGCCACGCTCACCACCAACGGTTATAAAACCGCCGTCGGAAAGCTCTTTGAGGCGGTAAAAATCTTGAAAGGAGAGGCCTGATCGTGAAAAAGGACAGTAATTTATCCGTGCTATTCCGGGGTCTGCTCCTGGAAAACCCCGTGTTTGTTTTGGTTTTGGGCACCTGCCCCACGCTTGCCACCACCAAAACGGTGATCGGCGGTCTGGCAATGGGCTTGGCTGCCATGGCGGTCTTGATCTGCTCCAATATCGTGATCTCCCTTTTGCGGAAGGTGATCCCCGATACGGTGCGGATCCCCTGCTATATCGTGATCATCGCCGGTTTTGTAACGGTGGTGCAGATGCTGATGCACGCCTTTTTGCCGGAGCTTTATGAGCTGCTGGGCGTCTATCTGGCGCTCATCACCGTAAACTGCATCATACTGGGTCGTGCCGAGATGTTTGCCGGCAAGAATACCGTTGGTCGCTCCGCTCTGGACGGCATCGGGATGGGGCTTGGGTTCACCTTGGCGTTATTGGCAATGGCAACGGTTCGGGAGGTGTTCGGTGCCGGCTCCTTTGCCGGGATGCCGATCCCCTTCTTAAAGGATCATACCGTTGATATTTTAACGCAGGCACCCGGCGGACTATTGGTATACGGTCTTCTGATCTTCGCCGTAACGGCTATAACGCAGGGAAATGCCCCGAAGAAGAAATCCTTCGGGTGCGAAGGGTGCCCCTCGGCAGGGAGCTGCCCCGCCGCCGGAAGGGAGGAGATCTGAGATGGAAAATGCAAAATTACTCATCAGTATCCTCATGGGCAGCATTTTGGTCAATAACTATGTGTTGAGCCGGTTTTTGGGCATCTGCCCCTTCCTGGGCGTTTCCAAAAAACTGAACCAGGCCACCGGGATGGGCGTTGCCGTGATCTTCGTGATGCTGGTTGCAACGGCTGTAACCTGGCCGATCCAGAAATTTATTCTGGATACAACGGGGCTTGGATATATGCAGACCATCGTGTTTATTCTGGTGATCGCCGCTCTGGTGCAGTTCACCGAGATCGTTTTAAAGAAGTTTATCCCTGCGCTCCATAAGAGCCTGGGGGTCTATCTGCCTTTGATCACCACCAACTGCGCCGTGTTGGGCGTTACCATCAATAATATCACCGACGGCTACGATTTTTTGCAGTCGATGGTGAGCTCGTTGGGATGCGGCTTAGGCTTCTTATTGGCGATGGTGCTCTTTTCCGGGGTGCGTTCCCGGATCGATGAAACGAAGATCCCCGCCTATCTTCGGGGGCTGCCGGTCACGCTGATTGCCGCCTCGTTTGTTTCGATGGCATTTTTCGGCTTCGCCGGGATCGTTGAGAATCTTTTGAAGTGAGGATCGGGCTATGACTGAAATATTATTAGCATTGGCAGTAGTGGCAGGGCTTGGCTTGATTGCCGCCGTTTTGCTCACCGTTGCTTCCCATTTCCTTCGGGTGAAGGAGGATGAGCGGGTGAAAATGCTGCGTGCCCGCCTGCCCGGCGTGAACTGCGGAGCCTGCGGTTATTCGGGGTGTGATGAATATGCCAAGGCATTGGCGGAGGGCGGCGTGAAGACCAATCTCTGCATCCCCGGTGCCGATGCGGTTGCGGCAGAGCTGGCAGAGATTCTGGGCTTGGAGGCGGAAGACGTGGTGGAGCATATGGCGGTGGTGCATTGCAACGGAACCTGCGAGGCCACCTCCAAAAAAGCCGTATACAGCGGCGTTCAGTCCTGCAAAGGGGCGGCGATGCTCTATGGCGGACCGGATGCCTGCGCCTATGGCTGCCTCGGCTTTGGCGATTGCGCCGCCGTTTGCCCGGTGAACGCCATTTGTATGGAGCAGGGCATCGCCCGCATCGATCGGAAAACCTGCATCGGATGCGGTCTTTGCGCCAAAACCTGCCCCAAGGGGATCATTTCCCTGATCCCCGATATAGAAAATACGGCGGTTCTCTGCAGCAACCGGGATAAGGGCGCATTGGCACGCAAGGTTTGCACCAATGCCTGCATCGCCTGCAAAAAATGCGAAAAGAACTGCCCCACGGGTGCGATTAAGGTGGAAGATAATCTGGCGCAGATCGATTATGATCTTTGCACCGGCTGCGGCATTTGCATCGAAGGGTGCCCCACCCATTGCCTGAAAAAGGTATGAGCTTCGGAAAAGCCTCTGCGGTGCCGGTCAAGCGGCACCGCAATGATTTCTTATTGCTGGCAGGGATTTTGGTGTTGGTTCTGCTTCTTTCCGCCGTCTTTTTCCTGACCCGCCGGGAGGGAAGCTTTGCGGCGGTGATCCAAAACGGCAAGGAAACGGCACGCTATTCCCTGCGGGAGGAGCGGGAAATCCCCATCCGAACCGAAGGGACGGTGACCCATTTATTGGTGATCCGGGCGGGAGAAGCGGAAATTCTGCAGGCCGATTGCCCGGATCAGATCTGCGTGAACCATCGGGCGGTTTCCAAGGTGGGGGAAACGGTCGTCTGCCTGCCCCGGAAATTGGTGATCAAGATCGTGGATGAAAAAACGGGCGAAGAGCCGGATCTGGTGGTGTAGTGCCATGAAAAACAGCCGAAAAATTGCATTTTTGGGTCTCTGCACGGCGATTTCGCTGATTTTGGCCTATCTGGAAGCCCTGCTCCCGCCCCTTTGGGCGGCGGTGCCGGGGATCAAAATGGGGCTGCCCAATATTATGCTGATTTTCTTGCTCTATCGGTTTTCTCTGAAGGAGGCGGCGGCGGTTTCGCTGGTGCGCCTTCTTGCGGCGGCGTTGCTTTTCGGCAATGCGATGACCCTCGCCTATAGCCTGGCGGGCGCCGTTTTGAGCCTGGGAGTGATGGCGCTTTTGAAAAAAATCGACCGTTTTTCGATGGTCGGCGTGAGCCTCGCCGGCGGGGTTTTCCATAATCTGGGTCAGGTTTTGGTGGCAATGTTGGTATTAGAAACCGCCGAAATCGGGTATTATATGATTATACTCACGCTCACCGGAACTCTGGCAGGAATTTTGGTGGGCTTGGCAGGTGCTTTGGTGCTGAAATATCTGAAAAAGGTATAACGGGCGTAAAATCTTGACTATTTTCAGGCACTATGGCATAATAAAATTATGAAGAATTTTCCAAAAGGAGAAAAGAAAATGAAACGAGTTTTAAGCTTTGTTCTGGTCTTGATGATGCTGGGAACGTTAGGAGCTCTTTCCGGCTGTAAAAAGAATGAGGGACCGATGAAGATGGGGCTGGGCGTGGCCGCTTCATACGGCACCTCTACCAACGCAGAGGGGGAAACCAACGGGAAAACCCCGGTGACCGTGACCGCCGCCGCAGTTGTTTTGAACGGCAAGGGAAAGATCGTTTCCGCCGCTTTGGATGAATTGGACGCCGATCTGGCGTATACCGCCGCAGGCAAGGCGGTTGCCGCCGATGAATTGAAATCCAAGATGGAGCTGGGCTCCAAATACGGAATGGCGTCCTATGGCACCGATCTGAATAAGGACGGCGTTGTGAAGGAATGGAACGAGCAGGTGAAGGTATTTCTGGATGCCGTGAAGGGGAAAACCGTGGAGGAAGTGAAGGCTCTGATTTCGGGCGGCTATGCCGATACGGAGATCCAAACCGCAGGCTGCACCATAGCAGTTGCTCCTTTTGTGGCGGCTCTGGAAAAGGCTGCCGCCAATGCGGCTGAAACAGAGGTCGATAAGGATGCCAATTTGAAGATCGGCATCGTTGCCGCGCAGTCCACCAACGATTTCAGCGAGGAAAAGGTGGGCTCCGCCGAGGTGGAAACCACCGTGACCGTTGCCGCTATGAAGGAGGGCAAGGTCGCCGCCGCCTTAACGGATTGCGTTGCCGCCACGGTGGAATTCGATGCCAAGGGCGTTGTAACCAACGATGTGAAGGCCGAGCTGAAAACGAAAAAGGAGCAGGGCAAGAACTACGGCTTGGCTGCCTATGGCGCAGATCTGAATAAGGATAATGTTGTGAAGGAATGGTATGAGCAGGCCGCAGTATTTGATGCCGCCCTGGTTGGCAAAACCTCTGCCGAGATCGCCGCTCTGGTTTCTAAAGGATATGGCGTGGAAAGCCTGCAGACCGCCGGCTGCACCATCGCCGTTTCCGATATGGTTCAAGCCGCTGTGAAAGCCGCAACTGTTTAAAATGAATGCAAAAAGGCAGGTTTCATAAGGACAGCTATCTTGAATGAAAACGTAATTCGGCACACAAATTTCCTGCCTGTAACGGTGCAAGACAAAACTACCCGAAAAAGAGAAAAACAAAACTCTTTTTCGGGTCGTAATTGTTTAAGTGATATTCTTTGCCACGCAAAGAGTGATATGATTGCCTCCGGCAATCGTGTTATTGAATCCTTGCGGATTCAGTGATATTTTATTCGCCTATAAACTGCCGAAGGCAATATCACTTGTCGCAAGACAAATAGCACTGCGAAGCAATATCACTCGCCTTAAGGCGAATAAAACTGTCCAAGTGTTCTGAAGAACACTTGGGCATGAAAGAAGAGTAAAGATGAAGATGAAAAGAATCACGGTATGGGCGATCCTTTTGGGTCTTATGATAGGTCTTTCCGCCTGCAAGACGGGCGGGAAAACCAAATATACCGATTATTCCTTTGATTATTTCGATACGGTGACCACCATTGTAGGCTATGCGGAAAATCGGGACGAATTCAACCAAGTTTGCGCAGAGATCAAGGGGTTATTGAAGGAATATCATCAACTATACGATATCTACCACCGCTATGAGGGGGTCAACAATCTTTGCACCGTGAATGACCGGCAGGGCGGGATCCATCAGCCGGTGCAGGTGGATCAAAGGATCCTCGATCTGCTTCTTTATGCCAAGGAGCTTTATACCCTGACAGGCGGGAAAATGAACGTGGCGATGGGGAGTGTGCTTTCCCTTTGGCATCAATACCGCACCGAAGGGCTGGAGCATCCGGAAAAAGCCGCTCTTCCGCCGATGGAAAAGCTGCGTGCCGCCGCCGCACATACCGATATCAGACGGATGCAGATCGATGAAGAAAATACATCGGTTTTTCTCTCGGATCCGGAAATGAGCCTGGACGTGGGCGCAATCGCCAAGGGGTATGCCGCCGAGCAGATCGCCCGCCGGCTGGAATCCGAGGGGCTTAGCGGCTATCTTTTGAACGTGGGCGGAAACGTGCGGTGCGTGGGCGGTCATCCGGACGGGAAGGGCTGGAGCATCGGCATTGAAAATCCCGATACGCAGAACGCCGAAAAGCCGTATATCGCCTATCTGGAGCTCACAGATCAAAGCCTTGTGACCAGCGGCAGTTATCAGCGGTTTTACACGGTGGACGGGGTGCAGTATCATCATATTATTGATCCCGCCACGCTGATGCCCGGCAGGAATTATCGCTCTGTTTCGGTGCTTTGCCGGGATTCCGGCAAGGCGGACGCCCTTTCCACGGCTCTTTTTAATATGACCTATGAGGAGGGCAGGGCGTTGATCGATCGGCTCCCCGATGCGGAGGCGATGTGGGTTTTGCCCGATGGAGAGCAGAGGTATTCAGATCAATTTCTTCAATAGAAAAAGCGGCTTTCAGCCGCTTTTTATTATAAAAGAGCAACGCTCTTTCACTTTTAGCTTTTCAAAATAAAGGCATTCGAGCGGGATCCATTCCTTAAAAAAACGCTCTGCCATTTGGGGGGAATTCCGCTTTTGGATGCGGGAGCGCTGCAGCGTCGGGTCGATCTCCAAAAAGGCGGAAAGATCGTAATACCCCGCCAGCTCCGGGTGCATGGAGTAGGCGCCCTCGATCACCGTCAGCGGCTTCGGCATAACGGTGATCGGCGAAGAAAAATGGCGGGTGGAGCAATCGTAGGGGCGGTAGGTGATGGCGTTGCCGCTCCGCAAGGGGCGCAGAACCTCCTCCAAAAACCGCTCCCGATCTACGTTTCCGCCGGGCTCTGCCAGGCGGGCAGGGGTGCGCTGCTCCTGCCGCAGAAAGAAATCGTCCATATGGAATAAGGTGCAGTCGTATAGCTGATGTAAAAACCCGGCGAGCGTGCTTTTTCCGCCGGCGCTCCCGCCCTCGATGGCAAGGGTAAGGGCGCCTTTTTTCAAGCCCCGGTCAATTGCCGCCAGGAGGGGCAGATAGGGGAGGTATTCGGCTCCGATCACCCGGTAGGCGGGATGATAGACCTTGCGGAATTCCGGCGTGTGGTGCAGGGCGGGGTAGCCCTGCGCCGCCCATTCTGTCCTTGCCTTTTCAAATTCCTCCGGGCGGAAGGAGAAAACCCCCTCCCGCACCAATGCTTCGGTTCGCTGCAGTTCTCTTTCCAATTGCGCCGCCGTTCCCTTTTGACCTTCGTTGGCAGAACGGCAAAAAAGCGATCCCAGGGTTTTCGGCGCAAGCCATCCCAGGGGAACCCGGCAATAGAATGCGCTCAAGGGCTCCGCACGGCACTCCCGCCGGGCGAGGCTTTTTTCCTCCTTCTGAATGCGCCGGATCACGCTCTCCGGGTCGGCGAGCAGATGCTCGCATCCGAAAACGCCCTGATATAGAAATTTAAAGACGTCTTCGGGCGCCATTTTCGGGTGCGCCCGGGCGTGCTCCTTTAAAAATTCCTGCATACTCATTTTTTCTCCGTTCCGCTGAATTCTACATCATTCATTATACGTTTTTTTCAGTTACTGTCAAATAAAAAGTGCCGCAGATCCGGTTAGATCTGCGGCACTTTTGAAGTTATTCTTCCCGAAAGTCCAATTTTTTAAACAGCAGATTGATGCACCAGATCCCTGCCAAAGCCACGATCACAAAGATGATCCGGGCGACGATGGAAAAGGTTCCGCCGAAGATCCAGCCGACCAAATCAAATTTGAAAAGTCCCATCAAGCCCCAATTCAGCGAGCCGATGATGGAAATGACCAAAGCGACCTTATTCATAGGATTTCCTCCTTTGCAGATTGTTTATTCTCATTATTTCCGCTTTTCAGGGAAATTATTCATTGTGAATATTTTTTTAATTTCGAAAAACTCTATATTTTTTTGCCATAATATGATAAAATAAACAAGATATCATTGTTTAAAGGAGAATTCTTGGGTGAGTTCTTTTAAAAGAATCAAAAAACATATTAAAAGAAGGCGGTTCCGCAAGGCGATATCGGTGAATTTTCGCTGGGGCTTGCGGCGGGTTCGCCGGTTTTTCCAGCGTGACGGATTTGTGCGGGGGATCAAGGGCAGCTATGCCCGGCGCCTCTATGTGATGCTGGGGCTATTGGCGGCGGTTTTCGGGCTGATCTATGCAAGCAGCCGGATGAGCACCGCCTATCTGGCGGACGAGGCGGTTTTGGTTCGGCGTCTTTCGGATCCGGGCTTTGACCGCAAAAATCCGGTTTTGGCGGCATTGAACAGCTTCGGCTCCACCAATCGGATCCAGGTGAGCGTGAAAACGGCGAAGCGGGATAATCTGCATCCCCGCAGGGTGGATCTGGATCGGGGAAACCTGAATCTGGTGATGACGCTGAGCGACGGCAGAAAAATGGAATATACTTTGCAAAACCGCAATATTGATAATTTTGAAAGCGGAAATACCGATCAGTTCACGCTGATCCTGCCCGCAGGCGTATCGGTTTTCGATATCACGGAATATCAGCTGGTTTTATTGCCCGATGCCAAGGGCAGATACGGCGAATGGCATTGCCAATGGGCGGAGGTCTCCTTCCTATTGGGCGGAAAGCGCACCACGGTTGCGGCGGATAACTGGCGAAGCGCCTTTGTTTTTTCCAAAAACGCCGCCCATGCTTCGCTGGAGCAGGTGAGCAAGAATAATGCCTATTATCAACAGATCGAGGCCCTTTATCCCTATGCGCTGGCGGTTTGCAGAAACGGAAAGGAAACGGTTCACGATTCCCCAATGAAATCCTCTGCGCTGAACGCCCTGGGGCTCAGCGACGGGAAGACCCTTTATCTGGAAGTGGAAACGGTGGGGCTTGAAAATCAAACCTCCATTCTGCAGGATCAATTGGGAACGGTGGAGCTTTCGGAATTCGATCAGTTGGACTACGACGGCACGATGGCTCTGCGGCTGGAATTTTATTCCGATATCGGCGGCAGCTACGTCATCGATTATCCCTTGGATACGCCGGGCAAGGATGATTTCGAGCTGGGCACGCTTTCCGTTTTCGAGGCGGTGATGCCCGAGGGGCTCAGCGTATTTGATATCCGTTCGATGGAGCTTTTGGTGAAGGATGCCCGGGATGCCTGGGCACCCCGGATGCTTCGTGCCTATCTCCGCACCGATTACGGCGTGAATCTGGAGCTGGCACGCATTACCGATACCACGCTTACCGCCGGGCGGGGCACCTGCGTATTCTATGAAGGGCTGATCCAAACGGATCTGAGCCCGCTTGCCTTTGATTTAACCGCCACCTATCAATTGCCGCAAAGTCTGGCGGCAAAAATGGAAGAAACCTACGGAACCGCCGTAACCGGCGTGGCATACAGTATGTATTTCAACGAATTTGATTTCTATGGCAGGCAAAAGCTGTTCTATAGCCAGATCAAGTCCTTATTCGGAGGGGAAGAGAATGCTTAAACGGACGCTTGCGTTTCTTTTAGCAGGAATTTTGCTGTTGGGATGCACCGCCTGCAAGGAACCGGCAGATGAAAAGGGAACGGAAAGCCTTTTGGAAACCGCCGAGGTTTCCATGAACGAGGGTCATTTCTTCTTCATCGGGAAGGTGCTTTCCGTGGTGAACGAAAAGAAGATGATCACCTTCTATGATGCGGCGATCGAGAAAAACACCTTTTATCGGGTGGAGATCACCGATGATCTTTTCGGCTGTCTGCCGGAGAGGGTCATCACCGTTTGCGTTTACGGAACCGGCGCCTCCTTCAAAAACCGAAAATCGCTGGAAAAGGGCAAAGAATATTTCTTCGATACCCAGCTTTGGGCGGATGCGCAGGAGCCCGTTTTCCTATTGCCCACCTTTTATAGCGGGATGCCGGAGCGGCAGGGAGAGCATCTGCTCTTAAACGAGCCGGAGGGCACCTTTGATCTGGGTCGTCCGGACGATTACCGGGAGGAGCTTCTGGCGCTTGCGAACAGGGTCGGCTACGGCGCAAAAACCGTGATGACGGGAATGAAACGGCAATTGGAGCTGGCGATCCAAAACAGCAACAAAGCCCATTTTGATGCGCTGGACGTGAAGGATACGGACGAAGCATTTTTGGCAGAGGTCACAGCCACCGCCCGGCGGCTTTCGGAAAAGGCGGATGCCGCCGATGAGACCTGGAATGGGATAAGAGGGGTTTTAGAATGAGGATCATTTCAACGGCGTTACTTTTAGGGTTGGGGCTGGCAATGGATGCCTTTGCCGTTTCCATCACCAACGGAATGTGCTGCAGTAAACTGAAAAAGCGGTATGCGATCGCCGATGGGCTGACCTTTGGGTTATTTCAGGCGGCAATGCCGTTGGTCGGGCTCTTTTTGGGTTTTCGGTTTCTGAAATACATAGAGGCGGCGGATCATTGGGTGGCGCTGATCCTTTTGGGCGGCATCGGCGTGAATATGATCCGGGGCGCCTTGAAAAAAGAAGAGGCGGAATCCTGCCCCGTGAATCCCTTCGGCGTGAAGAATTTATTGGTGCAGGGGGTTGCCACCAGTATTGATGCGCTGGCGGTGGGGATCGGGTTTTCCACCGAGCTCTCTTCCTTTAATGAAGCATATCTCACCGTTGCCATCATTGGGATCTCCACCTTTATCATCAGCACCGCCGGGGTGTTTATCGGCAGAGTTTTCGGCGGGATGCTGAAGGAGAAGGCCGAAATTTTCGGCGGGGTGATCCTGATCGGCATCGGCTTGAAAATATTAATTGAACATCTCTTTTTTTAATTTAAACGAATAAAAAAATCCCCCCAATACCGAATGCTCGGTATTGGGGGGATTTGAAG
>CAZIQE010000223.1:0-5005 GCA_964541385.1 uncultured Eubacteriales bacterium
GTACGGCTTTGTTCCTGATTGCGGTTCTGTTGCCGCAATGCTTCGCAATGCAACCGGACGTATGCCGATTTTCATCGGGAAGCCGGAGCGCACGATGATCGATCTTGCGATTGAAAAAACAGGCTTCAAAAGAGAAGAAACCATTATTTTAGGGGATCGTTTATATACAGATATTGCCAGTGGGAAAAATGCCGGAATTGATACCGCATTAATGTTAAGCGGCGAATCAACAATGGAAGACGTTAAAAAATTTGAAGGTGCAAAACCAACTTATATATTTGATAATATCAGAACCTTTTTAAATACGTTATTAAACGAACAATAAAGTAGCATAAAAAGAACAATAAATTAACCTTAAAAAGCAGCCAATTACAGAAAATCGGCTGCTTTTGCTTATTTCACTCCCCTCAACTGCACAAAATCTTCATTTTGTGCAGTTGACAATGTA
Source organism: uncultured Eubacteriales bacterium (assembly GCA_964541385.1). Taxonomy (GTDB): domain Bacteria; phylum Bacillota; class Clostridia; order Oscillospirales; family QAKW01; genus QAKW01. The sequence continues at coordinate 449 of CAZIQE010000223.1, forward strand.
GAATAATGTGTTATAATATTGATGTATTCCCCCGCATATCTTTTAAAAGTTGGTGAAAAGCATTGATTAATTTGGATTTGCTTCCTAAAACAATTAAAGATTTTATCTTTCATTTGGAAATCGTTCGAGGAAAATCAAAAAAAACGGTTTATGAATATACCCTTGATCTTCAAAATTTCTTTCGTTATATGAAGATTAAGAAAAACCATTTACCGAAGGATACTTTATTACACGACGTTTCCATTGTTGACATTGATATTCAATTCGTGGAAACAATCACCTTAGAAGATATTTATGAGTATCTCTATTTTTGCCGTGAAGTACGCAAAAACAGTTCTCGAAGTGTTGCAAGAAAAATGTCCACACTCCGCGCATATTTCAAGTATGTTACAATTAAAACCAATGAATTAAAGCATAATCCGATGGAAAACGTTCAAACCCCTTCCCTGCCGAAAACGTTGCCCAAATATCTAACGTTGGAAGAAAGCACAGAATTGCTGTCTGCAGTTAAAAAAAGTCGGCGTGACTATGCCATCCTCACCTTATTTTTGAATTGTGGGATGCGATTGGCAGAGCTGGTTTCTTTAAATTTAAGGGACGTGGACGGCGAATATGCCGTTATTACCGGCAAAGGCAATAAACAACGCACCATTCATTTAAATCAGGCTTGCCGCACAGCGATTGATGATTATATTCAATTTGAACGCCCCAGAGAAGCATTGATCGATCCGGAAGCGTTATTTATCAGCAGAAACCGATGCCGTATTTCAAGAAGAGCCGTTCAAAACGTGGTGGAAAAATATCTGAAATTAGCCGGTTTAAGTGATAAACATCTTTCAACCCATAAATTGCGCCATACTGCCGCCACTCTGATGCACCGGTACGGAAACGTTGATATTCGTGTACTTCAAGAAATTCTGGGACATGAAAATTTGGGGACTACCCAAATCTATACCCATATTGACAGCGAACAGATTAAGGAAGCATCTATCAGTAATCCTCTTTCCGGCTTACGACCTCGCATCCAAGATGAATCGAAAAACGATTAAATTAACTTCATAAAAACCCGTTATTCTTTGTGAATAACGGGTTTTTAAAAATTAAAGTCCTAAAAGCTCCTTCCAAGCGTCGATATAGCTCTGGGCTTGCTCCTCGCACTTCCCTTCTGCAAAGATCCGCAGCAAAGGCTCGGTGCCGCTGAAACGGCAGATAACGAAGGAATCATCCTCAAAGTATACCTTGCAACCATCCTCGTAGTTAACTTTGGTTACTTTAGCGGTAAACTCGGGCAAAACACGTTCTACCATCACTTTATTATAGATGGAATCCTTTGCTTCGGGAGCAAAAGGCAGATTGTATTCAACCATAACGTATTTGCCGTATTTTTCTTCCAATTCTGCAAAGAGTTTACTGGGAGATTTACCGGTTTTACAAACCATTTCAGCGAACAAAGAAGCGGCATAAACGGAATCTTTTCCGTGGATATGACCCCGAACCGTTAAACCGCCGGAGGATTCACCGCCTAAGACGGCATCTACTTCATCAATTTTGGAAGAGATGTATTTAAATCCAACGGGAACCTCATAGCATTTTTCGCCAAGATCTGCTGCCAGGGCGTCCAACATATGCGTGGTTGCCAAATTCCGAACAACGGGGCCCTTCCAGCCTTTATATTCGTGCAGATAATAATAGAGCAACACCAAAATCTGATTGGCGCTGATGAATTGACCGTTTTCATCGATAATTCCAAGACGGTCGCCATCGCCGTCCACGCCAATGCCCAAATCATAGCCGCCTTCAACCACTTGATGAATCAAATCCACCAGAGTTTCTTTGGTGGGTGCCGGCATCATACCGCCGAAATAAGCATCCTTATTACTGTTAATTGTATCCAGCGTGCAACGGGCAGAATAAAAAATGCTCATCAAAGGATACGTAGCGCTCCCGTGCATGGTATCGAAAAGAATGCGAAGACCGTGATCACGGATCGCCTTGATATCCAAAACGTTCATAATATCATCCAGGAAATCATTAAACGGATTTTCCAGGAAAGTGATCAATCCGGCTTCAACTGCTTTTTCAAAAGGCATTAGCTTGGGCGTATCTGCCTTTTCGATCAACTGCTCCAACCGATTGGTGGTTTCAACGTCGGCATCCCTGCCCTCATCCACGATCAGTTTGATCCCGTTATATAAATAGGGATTATGCGAAGCAGTAACCTCCAAACCGTAGTGCAATTTCTGCTTTTTAACAGTATGCATCACCAAGGGAGTGGGTGCGCTGCGATGCATAAAATAGGTATGTACGCCGTTGCCTGCCATCACTTCTGCCAACCAACCGGCAGCTTCGGTTGAAAGGAATCTGCGGTCATAGCCGATAATGATCGGCTGATCACACTTCCCCTCTTCCTTCATCAGATCGCAAACGCCCTGACCAACCAGACAAATATTTGATTTTATAAAGTCAACACCGATTTCGGCTCTCCAACCGCCGGTACCAAAACGAATCATTTTTTACCTCCTAATTATTCATTAAAACTGCAAACAACCGTTACATCGGGATGCAACTGCAAAATGGAAGCAGGAACCTCGGGCGTAACAGGACCGTACAATGCTTTTTCGAGAGTGTCTTTTTTCGCTTTGCCATGAACGATCATCACGATCTTCTTAGCGCACATAATCGATTTCATACCCATGCTGAGGGCTTGGGTGGGAACCTCATCACGGGAAGCGAAGAAACGGGAATTGGCATCGATGGTGCTCTCCTCCAGATCAACCAAATGCGTACCGACAGAAAAATGATCGTCGGGCTCGTTGAAGCCGATATGACCGTTCAAGCCCATCCCCAATACCTGCAGATCAATTCCGCCGAACGCCTCGATCCTTTGATCGTATTCGGCGCATTCCTTAACGGGATCCTTGGTAAGACCATCCGGAACGTATGTACATTCTTTGCGAATATTTACACGGTCAAAGAGATTTTTATTCATAAAATAGCGATAGCTCTGATCGTTTTCGGGTTCCAAGCCGTAATACTCATCCAGGTTAACCGACGTGATCTTGGAAAAATCCAACTCCCCTGCATGATAGCGGCGAACCAATTCGTCATACATTCCAACCGGAGAAGATCCGGTGGCAAGACCTAATACTGAATCCGGTTTATTCCGGATCTGTTCAGCAACGATTTCTGCTGCACGCAGACTGGTTTGTTCGTAACTTTCAGTTTTGATTACTTTCATTAGTCAAATCTCCCCCATTTTGATGTTAATCCTATTATATCAGCATTCTTTCACGATATCTTCACAATATCCGACTAATAATTTGCATTTTTGGTCATTAATTTGATTGAAAAATTCAAAATAATGTGTTATGATTGTTTTGAAAATATACAATGCAGGGGAATTTATCGTGGAATATATAAAAACGACTTTAAAAAAAGATCTGTCGATCGATAATATCGTTTCGATCCATTATTTTGAGTACACAAAGGATTTTGCCTATTCAGGCGAATTTCACGATTTTTGGGAATTAGTATACGTAGATAAGGAATCTTTGGTGATCACCTCCGGTGCCCACGAAATGATCCTTTCTGCCGGCCAATTCTTCTTACATAGACCGATGGAATTTCACAATGTGAGATGCGACGGTCATAATGCCGCCAATTCGGTTATTTTATCGTTTTCGTCATCTTCACCTATGCTTTTTTCTCTTGCAGGAAAAGTTTTTGATTGCCCCCAAAAATGCAAGAAATTTTTAGCATTGATTATTGCCGAAGCTAAAAATGCTTTTATATCTCCCCTGGGAAAGCCCCATACTGCCCAGTTGATCCGCCGGGATAACTCCTCCTTCGGCGCCGAGCAGTTGATACAAAGCTACTTGGAAGAATTTCTGATTCGTTTGATCCGAAAATACGGAAGCAACGAAGAGCCCTCCAACACTTACCCCTTAGAAGATATCAGCAATAGCCGTTTGGCTGAAATATGCAAATATATTGAATCAAATGCAGAAAACAGATTGACCTTCTCTGCCCTGTGTCAGCACTTTTCGATGAGCGAATCATCGCTGAAAAAGCTTTTTCGGGAAGGGATCGGGAGCGGCGCAATGGATTATTACAATAAATGTAAAATTGACCGTGCCAAAAAAATGATTCGAGAAAAAAATACGAATTTTACTGAAATCGCCGATCGATTGGGATATAATTCTCTTCAGTATTTTTCAAGGCACTTTAAGCAATCAACGGGGATGACCCCTTCCCAATATGCGGCATCCATCGAAAATATGCGTTTTTAAAAAATAGCGTTCCAAGGGAACCCTTGGAACGCTATTACGTTATCTTTTTCTGCTATGCCCACAGGGAGAATCGCAGGGCTCCGGCGAGCAAGGATTACGATGAAATGATCCGCCGCAGCGTTGATTGCCGGATAGCCAATAAATCAATACAGCCAATAGCAAAAGTTCTTTTGAATTCATATAGTCACCCCGTTTTATACTATGATGAATATCGCTAAAACTTGAAATAAAAGTTTGTATCCCAAGCGGGAACATAAGCAAAATGACG
>CAZIQE010000224.1:0-2312 GCA_964541385.1 uncultured Eubacteriales bacterium
TCATAACCCCTTGGGGATTTTAGGTTTCCATTCGGTGATAACGCCTGTTTCCAGGGTTTTTTTCATATCGATCAGCCGTTGGTTTTCGCTCCCCCGGAACAACAGCGTGATATTTTTCCGATCCTTTTGAAAGCGGCCGTCCACCAGAACGTCGATCAAGCCCAAAAGTTCATCGGTCGCCTCGCACCGGGGATAAGAGCCTTCCTGCCAGAGTTCGTCGTCCAGCCGGAAGCCGGTGAAGCACCAGATATCCTTTTCCGGCAATTCCCGGCGCACCCGCCTTAAAAACGGCAGGAGCACCCGTTGGTTTTTCGGCTCCATGGGCTCGCCCCCCAGAAGGGTCAGACCCCGGATATAAGAGGGCTTCAGAAGCTCCAGTATTTCCTGCTCCGTTGCCTCGGTGAAGGGCTCGCCGTAGTTAAAATCCCAAGTTTCCGGCTGAAAACACTCTTCGCAATGGTTGGTGCAACCGGAAACGAACAGGGTGGTGCGCACCCCTTCGCCGTTGGCAATATCGCATTTTTTGATATTACAATAATTCATTAGAGATGCAGTACCCGCTCCTTAATTTCCTGCGTTCTGCCCTGGTTCCAATACTGGGTGCCGATATATCCGCAGGTGCGGCGTGCCACGTTCATCTTATTCTGATCGGTATTCCCGCAATTGGGGCATTTCCAGATCAGTTTGCCGTCTTCTTCCTCGATCACGATCTCGCCATCGAAGCCGCATTCCTGGCAGAAATCGGATTTGGTATTCAGTTCGGCATACATAATGTTATCATAGATAAACTTGATCACTTCCATCACCGCATCCAGGTTATTCTGCATATCCGGCACTTCCACATAACTGATGGCACCGCCGGGCGAAAGAGCCTGGAACTGGGATTCAAACGCCAGCTTCGTGAAGGCATCCACTTCCTCGGTCACGTGGATATGATAACTATTGGTGATATAGCCCTTATCGTTGATACCGGGCACGATCCCGAACCGTTTTTGCAGGCATTTGGAGAATTTATAGGTGGTGGACTCCAAGGGCGTTCCGTAGAGGCTGAAATCGATGTTATGCTCGGCCTTCCAAGCCTTGCAGGCATCGTTCATATGCTGCATCACCTGCAACGCAAAGGGCGTTGCGCTGGGATCGGTATGGCTCTTGCCGGTCATATACTTCACGCACTCATAAAGACCGGCATAGCCCAAGGAGATGGTGGAATAGCCGCCGAACAGCAGTTTATCGATGGGCTCGCCCTTTTTCAGGCGTGCCAAAGCGCCGTATTGCCAGAGGATGGGGGCGGCATCGGAAAGGGTTCCCTTCAGGCGGTTATGGCGGCAAAGCAGAGCCTGATGGCAAAGCTCCAGCCGCTCATCAAAGATCTTCCAGAATTTATCAAGGTTTCCGCCGGAGCTCAGCGCCACGTCCACCAGATTGATGGTCACAACGCCCTGATTAAACCTGCCGTAGTATTTAGGCTTGCCGTTTTCGTCCACGTAGGGGGTCAGGAAGGAGCGGCAACCCATACAGGTATAGCAATGCCCCTCGCCGTTTTTATCCACCTTCAGCTCCAGCATCTTCTTTTCGGAGATATAATCGGGCACCATCCGGCGGGCGGTGCATTTAGCCGCCAGTTTGGTGAGATAATAATAGGGCGAATCCTCGTGGATATTCTGCTCTTCCAAAACGTAGATCAGTTTGGGGAAAGCGGGGGTCACGTAAACGCCGACCTCGTTCTTCACGCCCTGATAGCGTTGGAGCAGGGTTTCTTCGATAATGATCGCCAGATCCTTCTTTTCCTGCTCGTTCTGCGCCTCGCCCAGATACATAAATACCGTTACAAAGGGTGCCTGACCGTTGGTGGTCAGAAGGGTTACCACCTGATATTGGATGGTCTGCACGCCCCGGCGGATCTCATCCCGCAGGCGGGATTCCACGATCTGATTGAATTGCTCCTCCGAAAGGTCGATCCCCTTCATTTCGTTTCGCAGGGTGGCGGTGATCTTCTCCCGGCTCACCTGCACGAACGGTGCCAGATGGGTTAGAGAAATACTTTGCCCGCCATACTGGTTGCTGGCAACCTGGGCAATGATCTGGGTGGCGATATTGCACGCCGTGGAGAAGCTATGCGGCCGCTCGATCATCGTTCCGGAGATCACCGTGCCGTTCTGGAGCATATCCTCCAGATTCACCAGATCGCAGTTATGCATATGCTGGGCATAATAATCCGTATCGTGGAATCCCGCCTGCGGGATGAGATCCGCCGGGGCGTGCAGACCATCCAATACTTCCTGCTCCGTTGCCTCGGTGAAGGGCTCGCCGTA
>CAZIQE010000225.1:0-1985 GCA_964541385.1 uncultured Eubacteriales bacterium
GATCCCGAATGTGCCGAAGCCTATCTCGGCAAATTGATGGCAGAACTGCAAGTCAGAAAGCAGGAATCCCTGGAAGATGAGGATGAGCCTTTTGATGATAATGGAAATTTCCAAAAAGTGCTCCGTTTTGCCGATGAAAAATTGAAAGCCACGCTCACCGGCTACATAGAACATATCAACACCCGCATTGAGAATGCACGATTAAAAATTATTTACAACAAAGCCGAAACTGCGATGTCTGCTGCAAACACAGAGAGCGATTATAAGGAAGTGGCACACCTTTTTGAATCGATTAGTGAATATCAGGATTCTTCTGCTCTTGCACAGATGTGCTATGAAAAAGCGGAGGAGGCACGAAAGGATGCCATTTTCTCCGAAGGCAGAGCAAAAATGACCGGCGGTGTTATATCTAATTACGAAGTTGCGATCAAATTATTTGAATCCATCTCCGGCTGGAAAGATGCCGATGAAATGGTTTCCGCCTGCCAAAGGAAGATCGAACAAATCAAAGCAAAAGCCGAAGCGGAACGTTTAGAAAAAGAACGCCTTGCTGAAATTGCCAGAAAGGAAGCAGAAAGAAAAGCAAAACGAAACAAAATAATTGCTATTATCACGTCATCGATTGTTTGCGCAGTTATTGCTTTCATCATCGTTTTAAATACTGTTATCATCCCCAACGGCAAATATAATGATGCAGTTGCATTGATGGATGCCGGAAACATCGTTGAGGCGTATGACGCATTGATTGCGTTAGATGGCTATAAAGATAGTGCAGAAAAAGCAAACTCTATTTACGACAAGTATAAAATCGAGAAACTGAAAGTTGCCAAGGCCGGAAATTATGTAATTTTTGGAGCATACGAGCAGGATAACAACACTTCAAACGGAAAAGAAGATATTGAATGGCTTGTGCTTGATATAAAGGATGGCAAAGCCTTAGTGATCAGCAAATACGCTCTTGATTGTCAACAGTACAATACATCATATACAGATGTCACGTGGAAAAGTTGCTCGCTTCGCCAGTGGTTGAATGGCACGTTCTTGAATGCGGCATTCAGTACAAAAGAACAAGCACAAATTCAAAATGTCGCTGTATCTGCCGATAAGAAACCGGATTACAGCACAAATCCCGGTAACGCAACAAAAGACGAAGTGTTCTTACTTAGTATAGCTGAAACAGAAAAGTATTTCACGACCGACAAATCACGCAAGTGCGTCCCGACAGCTTATGCAAAGGCACAAGGAGCATATACGAGTGACAGTGATAAAACAGCAAGTGGCGAAGCCACGTGCTGGTGGTGGCTGCGGTCGCCCGGGAATTATCAGAACCGTGCCGCCTATGTCCGCCGTGACGGCGACGTCTACGAGCACGGCGACGGTGTCTACAACGATATTAGTGCCGTTCGCCCCGCTTTGTGGATTAATCTGGATTTTTAACTCTTCAAATCTGGACTCATCCACTCAGCGCCGCAGGCGCAAATCAGCGTGCTTCGCACGCTAATCTAAATACCGCATAAATTTGAAAGCTACGAATTAAGTTGCCGCAGGCTCCACGTTAGAGAATTGGTTGCCGCCTTTTGTGATTTTGAATGTGGTTGAAGTTTCGCCGTTTGGCTTGATTTTTTCGCCTGCATCATCGGGCGGGGTGCTATTTTCCGCTCCTTCGGGCATTTCGGGGCGTTCGCCCTGCGGTTTTTCTCCGTTTGGCATTTGCGGAGGCTCACCGGTTGGTTTTTCGGTTCGTTCCGCCCCTTCGGGAGGCTCGGGCGGGGTGCCCTCTTCGTTTTGTTCGCCGCTCGGCTTTTCCGGTCTTTCGCCCTGCGGCATTCCGCCCTGCATATTTTCCGCCCGGCTTGCCGTTAATTTCGTATCACCCTGCCAGAAGGTATAATCGCCGGGGGCAAGGGTATCATCGGCGACAATAAGGCTGGTAAAAGCGTTTACGGGCGCATATTCGCCCACGGTCTTTCCGTCGGAATTTTTAA
>CAZIQE010000226.1:0-4411 GCA_964541385.1 uncultured Eubacteriales bacterium
AAAAGATGCTCGTCTTCATAGCAAATATCCAAAGCCATTTTTGCCGCCGTCGGAACGCTCTCTTCCGGCGGAGGAATTTTCACCGAAATAGCATCATTAATTTTGAGTTTATAGCTTTTGGAAACCTTTTTACCGTTAACAGTAATCAAACCGTCATCAATAAGGGTGCCGATTCTGGAGCGGGATAATTCTTCAATTTGGGCGGCAATAAATGAATCGATTCGGATGCCTTCCTGATCAGAAACCAAATCAAGTTGTTTCATCTTCGGGTTCCTTTTTGGATGCACCATCAAAATCATGGCTTAAAAAAATATAAAGAGCCAGACTAATTGTGCCGCAGCAAACAAAGATATCCGCAACGTTGAAAACCGCAAACTGATATCCCCAAAAATTAAATGCAAAGAAATCCACCACTTCGCCCAAAAAGAGACGATCGATCATATTCCCGATCCCGCCGCCCATAATCAAGGATATTGAAATAATCCCCCAATGGTTTTTGATACGACCCGAAATCATTAAAATAACGGAAACAAGAATGAAGATGGCTGTGAAAACCATAAAAATCCAACGTTGATTCGATAAAATTCCGAAAGCGGCGCCGGTGTTGCGAACGTGGGATAGTGAAAAAAATCCGGGAATGATCACCACCGAATCATTGATATCAACGGTTCGGTTTACAATAAGCTTAGAAAGCTGATCGAAAACCACCAAAAAAACGGTGAGTATCATCCAGTAATAACGCTTCAATAATTTCAAAAAGCCACTCCTTATTCGTCCTTGTTGATATCGTAATCAACACCAAATTTGAAGTTTGTGTCAAATTTAATCTGGCTCACACCGGAAGCAACCTCTTCTTCAACTGTCGCTGCTTTTTTTCCGGATTTCGGTTCAATTTTAAATTCAACCGTATTTTTATCGATCGGATCTTCGTCGGGCTCACTTTCCGCCTTCGCAGGAGCAGGAGCCGCCTCCTCCGCAACCGGAGCTGCTTTTGCAACGGGAGGCTCTTCCTTTATTTCCGGAGCGAACGCTGTTTCTTTCGCAACCGGCTCGGGTTCTTCCGCTTTAAAATCGGGAAGCTTTGAAATAGAAGTAACGTGCGCTCTGTAAATATCCAAAATGGTATTTTTAAATTCAGATACCTGCGTTTTTAAATAATCCAATTTCTTTTGCTCTGCATCAATTTCAGAACGGATTTCCTTGATCGCATCGTTGGCCGCATTTTGCTCTGCCTCAATTTCAGCCTTAGAACGTTCACGGGCGGCACGTACTGCATCGGCACATTCAACTTCCGCATTATGTACCAATTCCTTTGCACGGTTCTCCGCTTCCTCAATAATCTTAGCGGCTTTTTCCTTGCTGGTGGTTTCCGCTTCCTTTTCCCGCAATTCAATTTCACGCAGGGTTGTTTCATTCAAGCGCTGCGCATTGATAATAGCGGTTTTTAAGAATTCTTCATCCTTACGGTAATTTTCGATTTTAGCAAGGCAAGCTTCCAGCTTTTCACGCATTTCCTTATTTTCATTGAAAAGCTTGCGATAATGCTCCTCCACCTCGTCTATGAACTTATCCACTTCATCCCGGCGGTAACCGCCGATTACACTTTGCTCAAACTCAATATCTCTGATCTTATCCGGATTTAACATCAAAACATCCTCCTAAATATATTTCTTGAATTTCATTATAATACGGCCTTTTTTGGTAAAATCGCCGCATTCGTCAACCAACCACTTTCCTTTTTTACGAACGGAGATACAATCTCCCGATGAAACCTCTTTGGTTTTTTTCAAAGTCTGCGAATGATTTAAATAAACTACTCCGCCTTCAATCAACTGATTTGCCTGCTCCCGGGAGCATTTGCAAATGGCAGCAACCACAGCATCCAGGCGCAGAGAGGCAACCGTCATTTTAATTTCCTCAAAACGGGGAGGCGGAATTTTAAAGTCCGAATTTGCCTCTTTTAAAACAGCGGTCTGATGCCCGATGGACTTAATATGATCGATCAGATAATCCTTGATATGCTCTGCGGCGATCACCATTGCCACACCGTCTCGCACAATGATATCTCCCAATACGTCTCTTCGCACACCGGATGCCATCAATGCACCCAATACGTCACGGTTTGAAATCTCATCGAGATGCGAAACGTGAATTTCCAGCAAAACAAGCGGAACGCAATCCTTTAAAAGCTCCGGCTCCAGATCGGAAACGGCTAATATTTTTCGCTCCGCCCCGTCATATCCGCCATAAAGCAAATAAGCTACACCGGCATTTTTGCAGATTCCCGCCGCAATTTTCGCTTCCTCCGCAGTCAGAAACGGAGAAAATGCCATTCCCCCTGCTCCCATACCCCGGCTTATTAAGTCACGAATCTTTCCGTCAAACAAATTCTGCTCATTCATAGGATCGATAAAATGCCGAGAAACAAACGCAGCAGAAGAAACAAAACCAACGAAGAAAAATCCACGGGTGAATTGCGAAAAAATTCAAAACGGTTTAAAAAGTTCCGAATCGGACGCAAAGGGGGTTCAACAATAATACCCAAAAATCGCATAAAGGGATTTGCCGGATTTCGAATAAACCAACTGCATAAGCAGTAAATCAGCATAATCGTGGCATAAAGAGAAATCAACCTGCTTATGATAAACAGTAAAATCCTCAATTAAAATTCCTCATCTTTCATATCATCTGCAAGCTCCCCCTGAAGCCCAACGTTCTTCGGGGTAACTGCATACGTACTATGAGCAACACGCTGAAGATCTCCGTCCTGCGCATAAACAACGCCGCTGAGAAAATCCAATATTCTTTGCGCCATTTCCTTATGGCAATTTTCTAAATTGAGCAAAACAGCACGGTTATTCAGAATATGATCTGCAACGTTTCTGGCATCGCTATAATCGCTGGACTTAACGATAACCATATTCACCTGTCCGCGGGGCGACGGTGCTGCAGGTGTTTTAGAAGCAGAACGTGCTGATTCTTTTTTTACTGCGGGAGCCTCTTCACGAGCTGAAGCAGCATCCGCCGTTCCTTTCTCACGATCCCCAACGATATCGTTATCATCGGGAATTCCGATAACCGCCTTAAATTTATCCCAATTTCCCATTTTCTTTAACCTCCGTATAATTTCTTTCACCAAATATTGCAGTCCCCACACGAATGAATGAGCTTCCGGCGGCAATTGCATCCGGATAATCATCAGACATCCCCATAGAGAGAATATCCATATCTATATTATCTATCTTTTCGTTACTTATGTCAACCAACAATTTTTTCATTTCCAAAAAATATTTTAAATTGCCGTGTTCTTTTAGAGCGACCGGCGGAATGCACATTAATCCCCGAACCTTTATCCCGGGTAATTGAGAGAGTGAACGCAAAAGCGGGATCAATTCATTTTTTGATACCCCGCCTTTTGATTCTTCTTCCCCCACATTGACTTCCACCAATATCTCCTGGCATAGATTTTTCGCCAAAGCACGCTTGGAAATTTCTTCGGCAAGCTTCAAAGAGTCAACCGAATGGATCAGATCCACTTTTCCGATAATATACTTCACTTTATTGGTTTGCAGGCGGCCGATCAAATGAATTTTCAAGTGATCCTTATGGAGAGCATCGTATTTTTCCATTAATTCCTGCACACGGTTTTCGCCGATATGCCGCACGCCGTAATCAATTGCGCAATTAATTTCCTCAACCGTTCTGGTTTTCGTAACTGCGATCAATTCGGTTTTACTGCCCTTTAACTGCTCAAAAATTCGGTTCAAATGATCGTGAATCATTTTTTGGTTCATCAGGTAACCGCCTTTCCGTCCCGAAGATTGGATCCCTTATAAACAACCTGGTCATATAAGCGTAATCCGCCGGTTGCCGAAGCATCATACTCAATAATCGCTGTCGTTCCGTCACTATATAGCACCTTGATCTTACGATATCGAAGCAACATTCCGACCTTAACAAAAACTCCGTCTTCCCCATCCACTTTTCTCAAAGCCGATTGACGCACCTGAATACCGTTATAGGTGTGAAGAATAACGATAATATCCTCGCACCGAAGCGTTAAAATATTCGAAAGGATCATAGACGAACGCAGGATCAATACGGTATCGTCACCGTTCTTTCTGATATCCTCAACGCTGCATTTTATTTTATCATTGCTGTAGCCCGGAATTCTGATATTGAGAGAATCATTCACTTCGATCATTTCGACCCGGTTTGAAGGCACCTTTACAGCCACGTACCAGGCGTTATCATATACCATTTTACCGATCGAATGCTCCGCACTCCGGGTTTGATCCTTGGCAGTTGACAGCATTTGATCGAAATTATCCGTCGTTAGCGTTTTCAAGGTGTCAAGGTTAAATACTTGCTCTAAATGATCGCTCCCAAAAGAGAAATATCCGCTCTCGTT
>CAZIQE010000227.1:0-6926 GCA_964541385.1 uncultured Eubacteriales bacterium
AACGCAAAAACCGCTCCATTCTTTCTTTTTCCTTCTTGCCCCAACAAAACTTCGTTTTGCCGGGGAGCCCCGTTCATACAACTTCGGGTCATTTTGACGAATTCGGCACTCTTTTTTGTTCGTCTCCCCGACATCCAAAAAAGGGGGCGTCCGTGAAAAATGAAAGAAATATAAAACACCGGCGCATTTTTGCGTCGGTGTTTTATATTAGTCCAGTTTCAGGCTGTTGAGCAGATCCCTAAGAGCGATCAGCTCTTCATCGGTGAAGGAAACGCCCTTATTCATTTTGGTGCCGTCCGGCGACCATTCTCTCAGATCATACTTCGGAGCACGATCCATCCAACTGATTTTATTCAATTGCTTGCTCCAGCCGTTTGCGTTTTCGGGCAGGCTGCCGAAACGCTCGGTAATTTCATATTTGAACTCTGCCATGAAAGATCCCTCCGTTATCAATTTGTTTCATATTTTAATTATATAAGGCAAGTTTATAAAATGTCAAGAATTATTCATAAATTTTTTTAAATCAAGTGTTGACAATTGCATAAAATAGTGGTAAAGTATCATTGTTAGCAGTCGAAGGCTTCGAGTGCTAAATTCAAAAAGGACGGTGTTTGGATGAAAGATCGCCTGAATTTGATCTTAAAAGCGTTGGTGGAAGCCTATGTGGAAACAGGCGAGCCGGTTGCTTCCAAGCTGATTTTGGAGCGGATCGATCTGAAGATCTCTTCGGCAACGGTTCGAAACGATCTGGCGGCTCTGGAGAAGGACGGTTTTTTAGAGCAGCCCCATACCAGCGCCGGCCGTATTCCAACGGAAAAGGGATACCGTTATTACGTGGATTACCTTTTGCAGGAAAAAGCATTGCCGCAGGAGCAGGCGATTGTGATCGAGGAGGCGATCGAGGATCTCGGCGGAAACGCAGATGAGTTTTTAAAGCACGCCTTATCCCGCTTTTCCGAAATCACCGGTTATACCGCCGCCGCTGTGATGAGCCATTCCGATGACGACCGCATCATAAAAGTCGAGTTGATCAAAACGGCGGATAATTGCCTGAATCTGGTGGCGATCACCCGCAACGGAACGGTTAAGAACAGCTTCTGCCGATTTTATTTCCTTGCCGATGATGACGATATCGCTGCTCTTTCGGAAACGCTGAATCGGTTTTTAGGGGACGTCAGCTTTGCCCGCTTGCAGGACGATGACTTTGAAGAATTGGAAAAGCAGCTGGCGGGGCTGCATCAAAACTGGAACTTTGTGGCAGGGATCGTGAAGAATATGATCCATTCGATCCGGAATCCCAAGGTTTTCGTTTCCGGGCAGAGCAATCTGCTCTCCCATCCGGAGTTTTATGAGGTGCATAAGGTTCAGAATGTTTTGGACTTTTTGAGCCGGGAGGAAGAGATCCGCTCACTCTTAAACGCCGGAGACAGCAAGGAATTATCCATTGCGATCGGCAGCGAAATCGCCGGGATCAATTTCAGCGATATGGGATTGATCGTTCGGAAATACGGCAGTAAATCCGGCTTCGGTGCCATCAGTCTGTTGGGTCCGAAGCGGATGAACTACGGCGAAAATTGCTCCCAGGTGGAATATTTTGCAAAATGTATCGAACGCTATTTAAAAGATAGGGAAGGTTAACGATGGAAGAAAATCAAAAAGTAAATTCCGAAATGCCGGAAACAGAAGAAAAGAAGGCTGAGCCGAAACCGAAGAAAAAGAAAGAAAAGAAGCCCAACGAATGGGAAGAAAAATTCAATGCGGAGCACGACCGGTATCTGCGGCTTTATGCAGAATTCGATAATTTCCGCAAACGCTCTGCCGGAGAAAAGGATCGTATCTACGGGGATGGCATTGCAAGGGCTGTTGCCGCCATTCTGCCCGCCATTGATAATCTGGAGCGTGCCCTGGCGGCGGCGCAGGGAGAAGAAGGGCTGAAGAGCGGCGTGGAGATGACGCTCCGCCAAATGATCGATTGCTTGAGAAATATCGGCGTTACCGCCATCGGCGAGAAGGGAGAAATTTTTGATCCCACCCGCCATGAGGCGATTATGCATATAGAAGATGAAGAATACAAAGAAGGCGAGATCGTGGAGGTATTCCAAAAAGGCTACGTTTATAAGGATGAAACCGTGATTCGCCCTGCTTGTGTGAAAACTGCCAACTAACCCAAAAGGAGGATTTATATTATGGGAAAGATTATTGGTATCGACTTAGGTACAACAAATAGCTGCGTTGCCGTTATGGAAGGCGGCGAACCCACCGTTATCGCAAACAGCGAGGGTGCACGCACCACTCCGTCTATCGTTGCATTCAGCAAAAACGGTGAAAGAATGGTAGGTCAGGTGGCAAAACGCCAGGCCATCACAAACCCGGATCGGACGATCGCTTCGATCAAAAGAGATATGGGCAGCGCCCGCCGGATCGCCATCGACGGGAAGAATTATTCGCCCGAGGAAATTTCCGCTTTCGTGCTGATGAAGCTGAAGGCAGATGCCGAGGCATTTTTAGGCGAGCCGGTAACCGAAGCGGTGATCACGGTTCCCGCCTATTTCAGCGATTCTCAGCGTCAGGCCACCAAGGATGCCGGTAAGATCGCCGGTCTGGACGTGAAAAGAATCATCAACGAGCCTACTGCCGCCGCTTTGGCGTATGGCGTTGATAAAGAGGGCGAGCAGAAGATTATGGTCTACGACCTGGGCGGCGGCACCTTCGACGTTTCCATTCTGGAGATCGGCGACGGCGTTTGCGAAGTTTTGGCAACGGCCGGTAATAACCGCCTGGGCGGCGATGACTTCGATCAACGGATCATTGATTGGATGGCGAATGAATTCAAGGCGCAGAACGGCATCGATCTGCGGGCGGATAATATGGCAAATCAGCGCTTGAAGGAAGCGGCTGAAAAAGCCAAGATCGAGCTTTCCGGTATGATGACCACCAATATCAACCTGCCCTTTATCAGCGGCGGTCCTGCCGGTCCTCTCCATCTGGATATGACCCTCACCCGGGTGAAATTCAATGAACTGACTGCCGATCTGGTGGAAAGCACAATGGCTCCTGTCCGCCAGGCGTTGCAGGATGCCGAGCTCACGCCCTCCGATATCAAGAAGGTTCTCTTGGTGGGCGGTTCCACTCGGATCCCCGCCGTTGCAGAGGCCATCAGCAAGTTTATGGGTCAGGAAGCCCATAAGGGCATCAACCCCGATGAATGCGTTGCCTGCGGTGCGGCAATTCAAGGCGGCGTTCTGGGCGGCGACGTGAAGGGCGTTGTTCTTCTGGACGTTACGCCTCTGTCTTTGGGCTTGGAAACGCTGGGTGGCGTGTTCACCAAGCTGATTGAACGCAACACCACCATCCCCACCAAAAAGAGCCAGATCTTCTCAACTGCGGCTGATAATCAGCCAAGCGTTGAGATCCACGTTCTGCAGGGCGAGCGTGAAATGGCGGCCTCCAATAAAACGCTGGGTAAATTCCAACTGACCGGAATTGCGCCCGCTCCCCGTGGCGTGCCCCAAATCGAAGTCACCTTCGATATCGATGCCAACGGTATCGTGAACGTATCCGCCAAGGATCTGGGCACCGGTCAGGAGCAGAAGATCACCATCACCGCCTCCACCAATCTTTCCAAGGAGGATATCGAGAAGGCTGTGAAGGAGGCCGAGGCCTGCGCCGCCGAGGATAAGAAGATCAAAGAAGGAATCGAGATCCGCAATAACGCCGATCAGATGGTTTACCAGACCGAGAAGCTGATGAAGGAAGCCGGCGACAAGCTGGATGAAGCCGATAAAACTGCTGTTCAGACTGAAATTGATAAACTGAAAGAAGCCTTGAAGGGCACCGATACCGATGCCATTAAGGCGGCAACCGAGGCAGTTCAGAATAAGGTCTATGCGCTTTCCTCCAAGATTTATCAGCAAAATCCCGGTGCGGCTCCCGGTGCCGCTCCCGGCAATGATGCCGGTGCCGCTCCCGGCGGTGCCGACGGCGTTTACGATGCCGATTTTAAAGATGCAGATTAATTTCTAAGAAAAGAGAGCGGAGGGTCTCCCTCCACTCTCTTTCATAGGTGAGGGACTATGGCAGAAAAACGTGATTATTATGAAGTGCTGGGCTTGGGCAAAAACGCCTCCGAGGAAGAGATCAAGAAGGCGTATCGCCACCTGGCGAAAAAATATCATCCCGATTTGAATCCCGATGATAAAACCGCCGAGGAAAAGTTCAAGGAAGTGAACGAGGCGTATGGGGTTCTTTCCGATCCCGAAAAAAAATCCCGCTACGATCAGTTCGGCCATGCCGGAGTGGATCCCAACTACGGTGCCGGTGGGGCGGGCGGCGGTTTCGGCGGATTCGGCGGATTTGGCGGTATGGGTGATTTCGGGGACGTATTCAGCTCCTTTTTCGGCGGCGGTTTCGGCGGCAGCCGGGGCGGGCGGAGAAACGCACCCCAAAAAGGCGAGGATATTGAAACCTTTATCACGCTGGATTTTGAAGAGGCGGCGTTCGGCTGCGAAAAAGAGATCAATCTGCGCCGCCGCCGCAGCTGCCAGTTTTGCAAAGGCACCGGCGCCAAGGACGGCAAGGAGCTGGAAACCTGCAGTCAATGTAAGGGAACCGGCGTGGTAACCACCGTTCAGCGCACGATTTTGGGAAATATCCAATCGCAAAGCACCTGCCCCTCCTGTAACGGGCGGGGGAAAAAGATCAAAACGCCCTGCAGCCATTGCCAGGGCGGGATCATTATCGAGGATAAGAAATTAAAGGTCACCGTTCCGGCAGGGATCGATAACGATCAGACCCTAACGATGCGTAATCAGGCGCATTCCGGCGTCAACGGCGGTCCGGACGGGGATGTTTACATCGGTGTTCGGGTGCGGAACCACGAACTTTTCGAGCGGCGGGGAACGGATATTTACTGCAAGATCCCGGTGAGCCTGGTGGATGCCTCTTTGGGCGCAAAATTGCAGGTTCCCACGCTGGAAGGAAAGGTGGAATACGATCTGCCCGAGGGCACCCAAAACGGAGCCACGTTCCGTTTCAGAGGCAAGGGGATCGTGCGGATCGGAACGAAGAATAAGGGGGATATGTACGTCACCATCGAGGTGGAAATTCCCCGCAATCTTTCTAAAAAGCAAAAGGAGCTTTTGAAAAAATTCTCGGATTCGCTGGAGCCCAAAAATTTCGAGCGTAAATCAAGCTTTGTCGAAAAACTGAGTAAATTATTTAAATAAGAAATGCGGCTATCAGCCGCATTTTTTATGCATATATTGCCGTTAATGTTCCAAAATAAAACCAAGAAAGGAACGGTGATAATTTTGAAACGTTTAACGGCAATATTACTTTGTTTGATCGTATTACTGGGTCTGACCTCCTGCGCCCGAAGCGGCGGAAAAGGCGAGGTCTATTATCTGAATTTCAAGCCGGAGCAGGATGCCGCCTGGCAAAAGCTGGCGAAGGAGTATACCGAGGAAACCGGCGTGAAGGTCACGCTGGTCACAGCCGCCGCCGGCACCTATGAGGATACTCTATCGGCAGAAATCGTGAAGCGGAACCCGCCCACGCTCTTTCAGGTGAACGGACCGGTTGGCTTGGCGGGATGGAAGGATTATTGCTATGATCTTTCCGAAACCGCTCTCTATGAACAGCTGACCGATGAGGATTATGCGCTGAAAGAGGGCGATAAGGTGATGGGGATCGCCTATGTTTTGGAAACCTACGGCTTAATCTATAATAAAAAACTTTTAGACCGCTATTTTGCCCTCTCGGACGCCAAAATCAAATCGCTGGATGAAGTGAATAGCTTCAATTCTTTAAAGACTCTGGCGGAGGATTTGCAGGCGCATAAGGGCGATCTGGGCATTTTGGGTGCCTTTACCTCCGCCGGGATGGATGCTTCCTCCGATTGGCGGTTTAAAACGCACCTTGCAAATCTGCCCATTTATTATGAATACGAGGATCGTGGGATCAATTCCGCCGCCGAGATCCAGGGAACCTTTTTGAATGAATACCGGCAGATCTGGGATCTTTATCTGATGAATTCCACCGTGGAGCCGGAGCGGATCGGTGCGAAAACCGGCGATGAAGCGTTGAATGAATTTTTGAATGGGGAAGCGGTCTTTTATCAAAACGGAACCTGGGCATGGAACGATACGATGGAGGAAAAGATCGGCGCAGAGAATATCGGAATGCTCCCTATTTATATCGGCGGCCCCGCCGAGGGTGCGCAGGGGCTTTGCACCGGCAGCGAAAACTATTGGTGCGTGAATAAAAATGCGGATGAAGCCGATATTAAGGCGACTCTGGACTTTTTGGAATGGGTGGTAACCAGCGAAAAGGGCACCACCGCCATGGCGGAGGAGATGGGATTTTTAAGCCCCTTCCGCAAGTCTAAAACCACCGATAATCCCTTGATCAAGGCGGCTGATGCGGATCTTGCCGCCGGGCATACGCCGGTATCCTGGAATTTTTCCACCATCCCGAGTGAAAATTGGAAAAACGGGGTGGGGGCGGCTTTGCTCTCTTATGCGCAGGGCGGCAGAACCGATGCGCTCTGGGCGAAGGTGAAGGAAGCATTTGTGGACGGCTGGAGAAAGGAATACGAGGCGGCCCACTAAAATGATTTCAAAAACGATAAAAAAGTGGTTTCCCTTATTTCTCCTGCCCACGCTGGTGGCATTCGTCATCGGATTTTTGATCCCGTTTCTGATGGGTCTTTGGCTTTCCTTCTGCGAATACGGCTCGGTGGATCAGGGAACCTTCGTGGGCTTTGCCAACTATCTGCGGGTCTTCACATTGGATTCTCAATTCTGGCAGTCCTTTATTTTCACGTCCCTTTTCACGCTGGTGTCGGTTCTGTTGATCAACGTTGCCGCCTTCAGCGTGGCGCTCGGCTTAACGCAGGGGATTCGGGGCACGCATTTATTCCGAACGCT
>CAZIQE010000228.1:0-2230 GCA_964541385.1 uncultured Eubacteriales bacterium
ATGAAATACGACGTTCTCATTATCGGTGCCGGTCCTGCCGGCATCTTCACAGCCTTGGAATTGGTGCGGAAAAGCAAAACGCCCAAAAAGATTCTGTTGGTGGAAAAAGGCCGTGCCATTGAAAACCGCCGTTGCCCCAAAGCCAAAACGAAGAAATGCTTGAACTGCAAGCCCTATTGCCATATAACGACCGGCTTTTCCGGCGCAGGTGCCTTTTCCGACGGCAAGCTTTCGCTAAGTGCCGACGTGGGCGGCGATCTGCCCAACCTGATCGGGTTTGAGCGGGTGCAGGAAACCATTGAATATGCCGATCGGATCTATCTGGAATTCGGTGCGGATACCAAGGTGGAAGGGGTCAGCAACCCCAACGCCGTGAAGGAGATCCGCAAGCGGGCGATTCAGGCGGGCTTGAAATTGGTGGATTGCCCGATCCGCCATATGGGCACCGAAAAGGCGCAGGATATCTACTACGGCATCGAGCAGTATCTGCATAAAGAGGGCGTTGAAATGCGTTTTAACGTCGAGTGTACCAATCTGATTATCGCCGAGGGGCGTTGTCTGGGTGCTTATCTGAATGAAAACGGCGAAACGAAAGAGGTTTACGCCGACCATACCATCGTTGCAACCGGTCGCCGGGGTGCCGAATGGCTGGAAAGCCTTTGCACAGAGCATAATATCGAGCATATGCCCGGCACGGTGGATATCGGCGTGCGGGTGGAGGTGCGCAATGAGGTAATGGAGCAGGTCAACGAGGTTCTTTATGAATCCAAATTGGTGGGCTATCCGCAGCCCTTTAAGAATAAGGTGCGCACCTTCTGCCAAAATCCGGGCGGATTTGTGAGCCAGGAAAATTATGATAACGATCTGGCGGTGGTCAACGGTCATTCCTATAAGGACTTGAAGAGTAATAATACCAACTTGGCGATCTTGGTTTCCCATAATTTCAATACGCCCTTCAACCAGCCCATTGCCTATGCGCAAAAGGTGGGAGAGCTTTCCAATATGCTTGCCAACGGGCATATTCTGGTGCAGCGATTCGGCGATATTCTGGATGGGAAACGAACCTGGCAAAAGGAATTGGATCGCTCCAACCTGAAGCCGACCCTACCGGATGCGGTGGCAGGCGATATCACCGCCGCCATTCCCTATCGGGCGATGATGAATATCATCAACTTTATGCAGGCTCTGGATCACGTGGTGCCGGGCTTTGCCTCCACCGAAACTCTGCTTTATTCTCCGGAACTGAAATTCTATAGTAACCGGGTAACGATGGACGAGGATTTTAATACCAGCGTGGAAGGGCTTCATTGTCTGGGCGATTCCAGCGGCTGGACCCGTGGCCTGATGATGGCATCGGTGATGGGTGTTTTAATGGGTCGTAAACTGGCCGAGGAGAAGAAATGAACGAGCTGAAAACAGCAAACCTTCTGGATCTTTCCCATACCGCCGCCCGCTCCCTTTTGGAGCGGGCGGTTTACCCCTGGGAAGCTTTGGGCGGCATTGCCGATGAAATTTTGAAGCTGGGCGCAAGCCTGGATCCCTTAGAATATGATCATCCCGCACCCACGGTTTGGATCCATAAAACGGCAACGGTTGCGCCCAGCGCCTTTATCGGCTCCAACGTGATCATCGGGAAAGAAACCGAAATTCGGCATTGCGCTTTTATTCGTGCCAATGCCCTGATCGGCGAAAAAGCCGTTGTCGGCAACTCCACGGAATTGAAAAACGTGATCCTTTTTGACGGCGTGCAGGTTCCGCACTATAATTACGTGGGGGATTCGATTCTGGGCTATAAGGCGCATATGGGTGCCGGAGCGATCACCTCAAACGTAAAGAGCGATTATGGCAGGGTGGCGGTGAAAGCGGAGGAAGCCCGGCTGGAAACCGGCTTGAAAAAATGCGGAGCCATCCTCGGCGATCACGCCGAGATCGGCTGCGGAACGGTTCTGAACCCCGGCACCGTGGTGGGCAGAAATGCGCAAATCTATCCGCTTTCGATGGTGCGGGGCTTTGTTCCCGAAAATTCTATTTACAAAAAACAGGGCGATATTGTAATAAAAGATTAATACGTAAGAGGGGAACCTTTTTTAAAAGGTTCCCCTCTTCCTATTATATTTCGTTTTCCGTCAGAATCGAAATTCCGTTTTCTTCCAGCAAGGCGGCGGTAACGCCGTTTCCGGGAATCAGTTTCCTTTGGAAGGCTCCGTCGTAAATTTCGCCGTAGCCGCAG
>CAZIQE010000229.1:0-2455 GCA_964541385.1 uncultured Eubacteriales bacterium
GGTTCGGAAGCAGATGCTGAATGAACAGATCAAGAAAAGAAGACGCCGCAAGTGGTATTATACCGTTTCGGTTACTGCGGCGGCGATCGTTGTTTTCTGCACCGTTTATGCCCTGATCCTTCCCGCTATTACCCTTGAGAAGCCGCAGGAACAGCCTGCACCATTGGCTCTGACCGACGGAACGTCGTGGGGGCGTAATGACGACGGCTCCATTTGGTGGTACACCAGCAGCGGTCTTCAGCAGATCTTCTCTGCGGCGGAAATTGCCGAAAATACGCCTTATATCATTGCGGGGCGTGAACGGGTGAACGTTCTGACCAATCAGGCGGAAAGCGCAACGGTTTTGAAAACGCACCGTCCGACCTTGAATAATGCGCCGGAATATCTGCCCTATGCGCTATGGTATTTTGAAAAAAGCGAATCCGGGTATTATATTCATACCGAGGCAAATCAGTATTTAAAATTAAGCGGAGAATCCCTGACCTTAACAGAGAAAGCCGCCGCAACCGTTTTTGCCATTGGGCAATCGGGCGAAAGTGCCGCCTGCATTACGCTGAAAGCACCGGATGGCTATTATCTGAACACCTACGGAAGCGACACCGTAAACTGCAGCGGCTGGGCGGGATGGAACGTTGACGACTCCGGCTCCGCATTGCAAATTCTGACGGCGGATGGGAATAAGCAAACCGCCAACCCCCTGAAAACAGCCTCCTCGCCCAACACCGTTATTAACCTCTTTGACTACTGGTTATCAGACAGTAACGATGACCGGTTCAACCGGGATAATGTGCCTGCACCGCAGGAAGCCGGCATCAATAAAGGCCATACCTTTAAATTTGTGCGGGAGCAAAGCGATAATACTCTGGCAATGAACACCTGGACCGGAGCCAACAATAACCCCCGGCAGGGCATTGTTTCCAACACCCTGGGGGAAGACGGATATCCCCGCCTTTCGGGCAACGAACAGATTAACGGAACGAATGCAACCGAATCTTTAGGCTATCTTTTTGACCCGGAGTTTTCCCACCCGGGCAAAGCATCCTTCCGAAATGCTTACAGCCTGCTTTCTATCGACAATGAAGGCTACTATTCCTATAACAGCGCAATCCACGGGGCAGAGTATCAAGAGGGAAAGAACCTTTTTAACGTATACGATAAACCTACCGCCGGAGGGCAGTTCTTCCCCTTTAACAATGCGCCGGAAATTATGGCGGCCGATAGGAATTACCCCGGGTTAAATCACTATTTCGGCACCACCATCACCACCCGGTTCGTACAACAGCACGGCGGATTTACCGACGACAGAAAAAACACTCCCACCACCTTTGAATTTTCCGGTGACGACGACGTTTGGATCTTCATCGACGGCGTGTTGGTTGGCGACGTAGGCGGTATTCACGATCAATCCAAGGTGAAAATCGACTTCTCCACAGGCGAGGTGAAGGTGGTGGTTGATGGCGGCAATAACCCGCTCAATACCACCTTGAAAGATTGCTATATCAACGCCGGAAAATATAAAGAAAACGAATGGACGGAAAATGCCGCCGGACAGTTTATTTATAAAGACGGCTCCGTTCATACCTTGAAATTCTTCTATCTGGAGCGGGGCAACTACGCCTCGAATATGCGGCTGAAATACAATCTGACCGAAATCCCCGAAACCGCCATCTACAAAGTGAACCAATACGGAGATGTGGTTTCAGGCGCAACCTTTGCCGTTTATGCGGCAGATAACAATTATAATATGCTCAGCAATAAGGGAGGAACGCAGGTAACCCTGCCGGCAGAGTACGGATATGATGAAAACGGGAATATTACGGACACCGCCGGAAACATTCTTGCCTCTTCCCTTTACACCGGAACGACCAATCACCTGGGCGAGATGATTTTTACAGACCCCGACGATATGCCGTATTCCTTATCGGAACTGCAGGATCTGTTCGGCGATCACTTTTTACTGCGGGAAATCAAGGTTCCGGACGGTTACCGCCTGGTTGCCAAGGACGTTTATTTGCAGGTATGGCAGGGCGAAAATCAGAAGATCCTCAAATGCGACAACACGATCCGATCCGGTTCCCGTGCGGCTTCCACGCTGCAGATCACGGCAACAGACACATTATATCTGGACAGGCTCTATAACGGAAGCGATACCGTTGCATACTACAACGCAGACGGCGAGACCGTTGGAACTCTGTTTGCGGTGGTCTTCAAATACATCGGCGATATTGATCAGGACGGAAATGCGCTGAGCGGCATAAACGACGATAAAAGCTGGGCACCGCTCTACGGCAACGATAAAAAAGGCTATACGATTATGAATACGACCGGCGGGCTGGTTAAAAGTGCGCTGGCGGCGGCGGTGAAAGCGCAGGAATACGGCAACGTTGTGTTCAGGCTTTCATCCAGCGGAACCCTGCAACTGATGATGGAAAACCTGCCCGGCGATATCACGAGT
>CAZIQE010000230.1:0-2481 GCA_964541385.1 uncultured Eubacteriales bacterium
AGCTCCATTTCATCGTCCAGCGTGACCATCGGTCGATCCACCTTCACGCTGAGCCGGAAAAAGTCCACCAGCCGCATCAGAAGGTCTGCCACCTTTTTATCGCCGTTCAACTGCGCCTGAATGCGGATGCTGTCCAGCGTATTATAGAGAAAATGGGGGTTGACCTGGCTTTTCAGATAGAGCATCGACATTTTCTGCTCAATGAGCTCCGTTCGGAGCGCCTCGGGGTTTTCGAGCGTTAAATAGAATGAGAGGGTCATCAGGGTCAGCCCCATCCCGCTGATGAGCCAGGTGGGATGAAAGCCCTGCAAAACGCAGACGGTGAACTCAATGATGAGGGCGATGCCGATGGCGGTTTTCCGCTTGGTTCCGATTTTATTCCAGTTTCGGATCAGTAATACCGCACACATCATGAGATAGACCGCCACGGCGGCATAGCATACCACCGCATAAGCGCCGGAGGAATAGTTGCTGAAGGCGGATACCGTATAGGTCATAGGCAGAAATAAGCTCCCCGCCACGCCAACGGTCAGAAAGATCCGTGCGGGAATATCCAGCCTCCGGGGCTTGCCCGTTTCCTCCTGCACCAAAATGGCAACGTACTGGTAAAATAAAAAGATCACCACCACCATACTCCCGGTGAAGAGCCGGTGGATCACCTCGTTCAATAGCTTCGGCACCGTTTCCAGACGGTTCACGGTGTATACCGTTGCCGCATCCAAGATCAGATGGATCAGCACCAACACCAGCAGCACGGAAAAGGTTTTGTGCAGCGCCGAGCGTTCCTTCTCGGCGGAAAAATACAGATAGGCCACGAAAGCCAACACCAAAAACAATGCAATTTCCATCCGCAGCATAGCCGTTTCCCTCCTTTTTCTTCATTATAGCGGTTCCGCACCCGCCCGGATAGGCGGAAAATGCAGAAAAATGTGTTTATTCTATAGGCGATCTACTTCTATTCTAATATCAATCACGCCGATTTACAAGAAAATTTCGGTTTTACAATCGGCTGATTTTATGCTATAATACCAAATCGGGAGGTGTTTTCCTCCCCCGTTTCAAAACCAAGGAGGCATAAAAATGAATTTAAGACCGCACCACCTGCTTTGTATTCAGAAATTCACGGGTCACGGCTATGATGCCCCCTTCACCAAGCATATGACCTCCATCGTTTCGGAGCTCGCAGAGCAGCCGATGACGCCGATCACGGTTACCCGGGGGTGCGACGATCTTTGCAAACGATGCCCCAATAATAAGAGCGGCGTTTGCACTTCGCTTGAAAAGGTGGCTTTGATGGATCGTGCCGTTCTTCAGATTTGCAACCTCACCTACAGGAAAAAATTTCCGTGGGCAGCCCTTGCAAGGGAAGCACGGGAGCGGATTTTTAAAACGGACGAATTTGATAACATTTGCGGCAGCTGCCAATGGTTTGCGCTTTGCAGGAGTACGGAACTTTATGATGAATAACGCAAAAAGAAAAATTAAAACGATCGACTTGGTTTATATGGCATTGGCGGCGGTGGTGATCGCCGTATGCTCCTGGATCAGCATCCCGACCACCGTACCCTTTACCCTGCAGACATTCGCCGTCTTTTTCGTGCTGTCCGCCTTGGGCGGCAAGCGTGGCACCGTTGCCATTCTTCTATACGTATTGCTCGGAGCGGTCGGCGTTCCGGTTTTTGCTCAGTTTACCTCCGGAATCGGGATCCTCCTCGGAAACACCGGTGGATACCTCATCGGTTTTATCCTGATGGGATTAACTTACTGGTTGACCGTTGGAATTTTCGGAAAAAAACTGTGGGCGGAAATTCTCGCTATGGGGATCGGTCTCCTTCTTGATTACATTTTCGGAACCCTTTGGTTTATGACCGTCTATATGCGAGCGAACGGCTCTGTTGGTCTTTTGGCGGTTCTTTCGTGGTGCGTATTCCCGTTTATCCTTCCCGATCTCATTAAGCTCGGACTGGCTTTGATGCTTGCACGGAGATTATCTCCGGTTCTTAAATTATCATAATAAAAAGATCCCTAAAGCCTCAAATTAGGCTTTAGGGATCTTTTTATTTTCCATTTCCCGGGCAAATGCCAGAGTTTGCTTTAGGGCGTTTTCTTTTTCCACCCCTGCCAGCCTCAGCTTATGGGCAAATTGAAGATATTCGGTAAATTCCGGGCAGGGCTTCAAGCCGGCATCAATCAGATCCTTGCCCATCACGTAGGGTCGGCGCATCATCTCCCGGAAAACCGCCAGCCGTTCCTTTAAAAATGCATTATTCTGCACATTTTCTTCCCGTTGGTCTGCGGCGGCAAGGGCAAGAAGACCTTCGGGATCCGCCGCCTGATCGAACATTTTATTGGTAGCCTTCACCGAAGCCTTGGCGGATGCCAGGATATTCGGCTTCATATGCAATTCCGCCAGGTTCATTACATAGCGAATCAATCCGGTTTCACCGGTCAGCCGCCGCATAAACGTTTTAATGAGCGGCA
>CAZIQE010000231.1:0-6705 GCA_964541385.1 uncultured Eubacteriales bacterium
CCTTTGGCGAAAAAACACGTGCAATCATAAAAATTGAAGACGGTTGCGAAAACTTTTGTTCTTATTGCCTGATCCCCTATGCAAGAGGACGTATTCGTTCGAAATCCCCGGAAACCATTAAAAAAGAAGCGAAAAACCTGGCGGAAGACGGCTATCAGGAATTGGTTTTGACCGGAATTCACTTGGCCTCCTACGGCAAAGATTTCGGGGAAAGATGCCTGGAAAAAGCCATTGAAACGGCTGCAAAAGCTTCCGGAATCAATCGAATCAGATTAGGCTCTTTGGAGCCCCGCATCATCACGCCGGAATTCGTTGAAACGATCAAAGGAATACCCGCTCTTTGCCACCATTTTCATCTTTCTCTGCAAAGCGGCTCTGACCGCACCTTAAAAGCAATGAACCGGCATTATACCGCCGCCGAATATGCGAAAGCGGTTCGCCTTCTCAGAGAAGTATTCCCGGATTGCGCCATAACGACCGATATCATTGCCGGATTTCCCGGTGAAACCGACGAAGATTTTAACGGGAGCCTTCAATTTGCCGAAAGAATCGGTTTTGCAAAAATCCATATCTTCCCCTACTCCGCACGCCAAGGCACCAAGGCCGCCGGAATGGACAACCAACTCTCAAAGGAAACCAAGTCTTTAAGAGTAAAAGCCCTGGAAAAAATAGAAGAAAAATCACGTTTGAATTTTTGGAAAAAGATGATCGGAACCACGCAAAAGGTGTTGCCCGAAGAATTTAAAAACGACTATATGCACGGTTTCACCGAAAACTATTGTCCGGTTCGCTGGATCGGAAAAGAAACCGATCAAATTTTAACAATCAAAATAACGGATGCAGATCAGGATGGGTTGATTGGTGAGGTCAAAAGAAAAAAGCCTAAAAAAGAACTGAAAAATATCCAGAAGCTAAGAAAACTCTATAAAAAGACGCAAGTGGAAATGTCTGAGATCATCCACTATCCCAAACCGCTCTATGTGGCTTTTGAGGATGGGCGCAATTATCTCCCGCCTGAGAAAATCAAAGAATTATGCGAGTATTTCCACGTTTCGAAGGAATACCTTTGCGAAGGAATCGTTAACGTTAATTTGGACGAAATTGAATAAAGAAAAGGCTATGAGTATACAAACTGACTTCGAAATTCTATCGAAGTCAGTTTCTTTTTTGTTGAATAATGACAGACTTTGCCCTTATTGCATCAATTCCGATAGGAATTGCATATCATCAAAACTTTAGTTTTGTATATCATCAACGGTGTTAACCGTTGCATATCATCAAGCCGACAGATTTTGATACACACCTACGGTGTGATGAGATACAAAGGCGGTGTGCCGCCTTTGATGATATACACGACTGCGTCGTGATGATATACCAAGCCTGTCGGCTTGGATAAAAAAATCCAAGTCCTTTTTAGGACTTGGATTTTTTGGAGGTGCCAATCGGATTTGAACCGATGAATAAAGGTTTTGCAGACCTTGGCCTTACCACTTGGCTATGGCACCATATGAGAAAAGGCATATGATTTCATATACCTTTTCTTCCTATTGGTGCCTCCGGGCGGAATCGAACCACCGACACGGGGATTTTCAGTCCCCTGCTCTACCTACTGAGCTACAGAGGCACGAATTGGCGACCTGGATGGGGCTCGAACCCACGACCTCTAGCGTGACAGGCTAGCGTTCTAACCAACTGAACTACCAGGCCAAACCAGCGATTAGGGTTTTGCCACTCGCCGCAACGATGATTATTATACCCTAAGCATCTATAAAAGTCAAGCGTTTTTTAGAACTTTTCCGAATTATTTTTCCATACTTTTACAAAGAATTTTGTAGATCTGATCCGGATTAAATTTATACTTTCGATCGCAAAAATGGCAACATAATTCGATGGGTTCATTTTCGTTCACTAAGTCGGATAATTCTTTTTTTCCTAAGCTTAACAGTACCTTTTCCGTTTTTTCTTTGGAACAGCTGCAATAGTATTCCCCATTCCAATGATCTGTGATATGAAACGGCAATTGATCCAAGACCGTTTTTGCAATTTCTTCATTACTTGTATATTCAAAGAGCGAAGAAACATTCTGCACACCGGAAAGATTTTTTTCCAATTGATCGATTGTTGCATCATCAGCACCAGGCAACAATTGCAGAATAAACCCGCCGGATGATTTAATGCTATAATCCCGATCCACCAAAACACCCAGCGCACAAACCGTTGGCATTTGTTCGCTTACTGCATAATAATGGGTGATATCTTCGGCAATTTCACCGCTTACCAGTTCGGTTCTGCTAACGTAGGGCGCTCCGCCCTCGTTATCCCGAAGGACTGTTAAAAAGCCGTTTCCAACGGCACCGCTGACGTCTAATTTGCCGTTTGATTTCAAGGGGATATCAACTGCCGGATTACCGGGATAACCCTTAACCCGCCCCTTGCGGTCGGCAGTTGCCAATAACGTTTTAGCCGGGCCATCCCCTTCGATTTGGAGCGTTAGAAGATCGGAATCGTTTTTCAGCATTTTACCCATCATCGAAGCGGCGGTGAGCAACCGACCCAAAGCGGCGGAAACAACCGGTGACGTTTGATGGAATTCAAAGGATTTTTGAACCAGTTCTTTGGAATTCAAAAAAAATCCACGCACCATACCGTTATCGGAAAGAACGGTTAAACCGGGGTTATTCATCAAATTTTTCATCCTTTCTTACTTTTGCAACATAAGTGAGGCGCTCTGTTTTGGCGCTGACCGGCCGATCGGAATAATCATCATAAATACCGATCAAATCAAAACCGTATTTTGAAATTAGGCCGGTAATCTGTTCTTCGGAATAGTAGCGTTGAACCTGTTCTTCATCGGAACGGATATAAACGTCAGCCTCCCGTTCAAAAACGGAGATCATATGGTGGCAAAGGGTTCCATCAAAATCACTTTGCCAGGTTAAAAAGAAGGCATCTTCATCGTATATCCGGCAATAATCTTTCAGAACCTGATCGTATTTATAAAATGAATTTACATCAAAGATCAAAATTCCGCCGGGGTTCAGATAATTTCGGAACCAATAAAACAGCCGATCCAATTCTGCTTCGGTTGGAAGATAATTCAGCGTATCTAACGTTGAAACGATCCCATCGACAGTTCCGTAAAGCTCAAAATCCGGTAATTCCTGGCATAGAAAAAGGGCCTTATCGCCATTTTCGATCCGCAGACGTTTTTGCATTGCCTCGTTTAACATATCAACGCTGCCATCGATCCCAATCAGATCATAGCCCTTTTTTATTAATTCCAATGCAACAGTTCCGCTTCCGCACCCCACATCGCAAATCAACTGGGGAGCATCAAAATTTTGCTTTAACTGCTGATCGATAAATGCTACCATCCTGCTATAATCGGCTCCAACAAACCGATCATAGCATTGAGCCAAAGCCGTATATCCGATCATTGCTTTTCAGGCATCCGGCTGAATACTTTTTCATAGCCATCGGAGCCGTAGTTCAAGCTTCTTTTCACACGGCTGATCGTTGCGGTGGAGGCACCGGTTTTATCAACGATCTCCTGATAGGAGGCACCCTTACTCAACATATATGCAACTTCAAAACGCTGGCTCATCGCCTTGAATTCAGAAACTGTGCAAAGATCTTCAAAAAAATCATAGCATTCGTCAACACTTTGAAGTTTTAAAACTGCTTCGAATAAATGATCGCTGCTGGGGTCTTTTAATTTAAGGTTCATTTTAGACTACTCCTTCTGTAAAGTGTTTATATTTTAACATATTAAAGTAGAAAAGTCAACCATTAAATATAAAAGGGCAGTTTCAAAAAAACTGCCCTCGTATTTTATCGAACGTAATCAAATTCCAGATCTCCGATCCGCACCGGATCCCCTTCCTGCACGCCCATTTCTTCCAATTTTTCAATAATACCGTTATTTTGCAAAACACGCTGGAAGAAATTAACGGATTCATAGTCATCGAACCGAACGGTTTCCAAAATTTTCATCAACCATTCCCCTTCAATCACGTAAACCCCGTTGATCTTATGGATTTCAAAGGTCTTTTCTTTATTTTCTTCCTTTTCGGGCTTCACATATTCGCTCTCGAAAACTTTCGTTTTCGGCAATGTTTCAAGAAGCTCGCCGGTTTTGGCAAGCAGAGGATCAATCCCCTCTTTCGTGGCGGCAGAGATGCAAAACACCGGATACCCCTCGCTTTTAACGTAAGTTAAAAAACGTTCCTTCATCTCTTCATCAAAGACGGCATCGCATTTGTTGGCCACAACGATCTGAGGCAGAGCCGCCAAAGCGGGAGAATAACGCTTCAATTCCTCGTTAATGGTCTTAAAATCATCCAAAGGATCTCTGCCCTCGGTTCCGGCAACATCGACCAAATGAATCAACATCCGGCAACGCTCCACGTGGCGCAGAAAAGCCGTGCCTAAACCCGCTCCTTCGGCGGCACCTTCGATGATGCCCGGAATATCTGCAATCACAAATCCGTTTCCATAGGTATCTACCACACCCAGATTAGGAGTCATCGTTGTGAAATGATAATTGGCGATCTTGGGGCGTGCAGAGGATACAACGGAAAGCAAGGTGGATTTACCAACGTTGGGAAACCCGATCAAGCCAACATCGGCGATCAATTTCAGTTCCAATTGGATATGAAATTCTTCACCGGCTTGCCCCGGCTTTGCAAACCTCGGAATTTGCCGGGTCGGAGTGGCGAAATGCTGATTCCCCCACCCGCCGTTGCCGCCTTTTGCGCAAATAAACGGTTCGAAATCCGAAAGATCCTTAATCAAAAGACCGGTATCCGCATCCTTGATTAAAGTTCCCAACGGAACCTTAATAACCAAATCTTCCGCTCCGGCACCGGAGCATCTATTTGTGCCGCCGTTTTTGCCGTCTTCCGCAACGTATTTTCTTTTATAGCGGAAATCCATCAACGTATTCAGGTTACGGTCGGCAACAAAAACAACGTTTCCGCCCCTGCCGCCATCGCCGCCATCTGGGCCGCCGGCGTTAACGTATTTTTCACGGTGAAATGATACAGCACCATCGCCGCCTTTTCCCGCCTTGATCCATATTTTGGCAACGTCAACAAACATATTTCTCGCTCCTTTCTTCAAATATGCAGAAAAAAATCCCGGATTGCTCCGGGATTTGAATTACTCTGCAGCGTAAACAGAAACTTGCTTTCTGTCGCGACCGATGCGTTCGAATTTAACAGTACCATCGATCAAAGCAAACAGTGTATCGTTGGAACCACGGCCAACGTTGTTACCGGGATGGATCTTGGTGCCTCTCTGAGTCACCAGGATATTACCCGCCAATACAAACTGACCATCGGCTCTTTTTACACCCAGGCGCTTGGATTCGGAATCTCTGCCGTTCTTGGTAGATCCCATACCTTTTTTATGTGCAAAAAATTGGATATTAAACAACATTTGGTTACACCTCCATTATTTCAAGGTTAAAATAGTTTGAATAATCATTTTGAATACTTTGAGCTAATTCCAATAAAACTTCAATATGTTTTGAAAAACCGGAATTCGGCTCTCGGCTGACGCATCGTATCAAAGGTTCCTCCGGATCAATCGAGAGATCTAATGCAGCACAATCGATCTTCTCACCGCAATGAATGCAAAACTGAACGCCGGTAGAGATGGCGGCGCACACAATGTCGCTCCCCTCTTCGCTATATCCGCTATGGCCTTCACATTCAAAGCCGGTATAATAAGAGCCTTCTTTAAAAACACGAAGGTTTATCATGGATTATTCTTCTTCTTTTTTGGCTGCGGTGGGATTGATTGCAGAAATCTGAATCTTGGTATAGGGCTGACGATGACCCTGTTTTCTGCGATAGTTCTTTTTGGGTTTCATTTTATAAACGATAACCTTCTTATCCTTACCGCTCTTAATCACAGTTGCTTCAACGGTTGCACCCTTAACATAGGGCTTACCGATTTTCAACTTCTTTCCTTCGCCAACGCTTACCACCTTATCGAAGGACACAACACTATCGTTTTCGGCGTCTAACTTTTCGATGAAAAGAGTATCGCCTTCTTGCACTTTGTATTGCTTACCGCCGGTTTCGAAAATTGCGTACACTACAAAGCACCTCACTTTCTTTAAGAAAACTCGCTACAACAGGCAGGAATAATCCTTTAAAGCCCGGCATAAGCGGCTTGAAAGATTATACCATACAAATTCAGGAAAGTCAATCCTTATTTTGCGATTTTTGTAAAAATTCTTCGGCACTCTTTAAAAGGGTTTCCGTTAGCACTTCCCCGCCCATAATGCGTGCAATTTCCTTAATCCTTTCACTATGGGACAAGGATTTCACATAGGAATGAGTTCTGCCGTTTTGATCCTCCTTATAAACCTTATAATGATTATTTGCCATAGCGGCAATCTGAGCCAGGTGGGTAACGCAGAACACCTGCCGCCCTTCGGCACTCTCCCGGAGTTTTTTGCCGATCTTTTCGGCTGTTGCACCCGATACACCGGTATCGATCTCATCATAGATCACTGTATCGAACCCCTGATTTAAAACCGATTTAATGGAAAGCATAATCCGGGAAAGTTCGCCGCCGGATGCAATTTTTGCCAAAGGCTTCATCGTTTCGCCACGGTTGGCGGAAAGGAAAAATTCCACGTCATCCTTTCCGTCTGCACGATATCGAATTCCGCCACGGTCATTCACACGTTCT
>CAZIQE010000232.1:0-5858 GCA_964541385.1 uncultured Eubacteriales bacterium
ATCTTCTCCCGGATCACCTGCACGAACGGTGCCAGATGGGTCAGGGAAATGCTTTGCCCGCCATACTGGATGCTGGCAACCTGAGCAATGATCTGGGTGGCGATATTGCACGCCGTTGAAAAACTGTGCGGCCGCTCGATCATCGTTCCGGAGATCACCGTTCCGTTTTGGAGCATATCCTCCAGGTTCACCAGATCGCAATTATGCATATGCTGGGCATAATAATCCGTATCGTGGAAATGGATAATGCCCTGCTCATGCGCCTCCACGATCTCGGGGGGCAGGAGCAGACGGTTGGTGATATCCCGGCTGACTTCGCCCGCCATATAATCCCTCTGCACGCTGTTCACCGTTGGGTTTTTATTGGCGTTTTCCTGCTTTGCCTCTTCGTTGCAGCATTCGATCAGGCTCAAAATCTTTTCATCGGTGGTGTTGGATTGACGCACCAGATTCCGGGTATACCGATATGTAATATAACGTTTCGCCACCTCATAGGCGCCGTGCGCCATAATCTGCTTTTCCACCAAGTCCTGGATCTCCTCCACGCCCGGCGCACGGTTCATCCGGATGCAGTTCAGCTCCACCGCTTCGGCGATGCGCTTGATCTGCATCGGCGTCATTCTTGATTCTTCCTCCACAGCATCGTTGGCTTTGGTGATCGCATTGATGATCTTGGTGATATCAAATACCACTTCCGAGCCGTTTCGCTTGATAACTTTCATGGTTCCTTCTCCTTATCTGAACATTGACGAATCGTCAAAAAAAGTGTTTGCCTCAACATTATACCATATATGGTGGAAAAAGCAATACCCAAAAACAATATTTTGTGTATAAAAAAAGAACCGTTATCCGTAAACCCGCTTAAAATCAAGAAAATCCGACACAAATTTTTTTAAAAAAATTTCTCCCCGGCAGAGCCCTTGGTTCTGCCGGGAAGAATTTTCTTCTTTATTCTTCTGTTTGATGGAGATCCGAAACCAATAGCCGGCGGTCTGCCAGATACTGATAAAGTGCCTCATTCCATCGGGGATCTCCCGTTCCGTATTTTTCATCGAATTTGATCGTAAAAACGGCGGCGGATTCATCCGCAATATAGGGATTCATCACGGGCGCAGCTCCGGCCTTCGGCTGAAAGCCGCCGGCATAAATCACCCGGTTGCCCAGAGCCAGCACGAACGCATCCTCTGCCCCCGCCTGAAGGATGGCACTTCCCCCGTCCTGATAACCGCCCAAAACGTTCAGTTCCTTCATTTGAAAGGCTTGATCCTGCCAGACCACGCCATCCAGATTTTCATCCGTAAATGCCGTGCGACCCTTTTCTTTGGCGATTGCCAAAAGCTCCTCGGCGGTTTTATTCTGATGATATGCCCCCGCCGGGATCACATAAAACCGCAATTCCCCCGCCTCCCGGGCGCAGCCGAAAAGCGTTGCACCCAGGCAAATCAACAATAATAACGCAACGATCCGTTTCATTTTTCCTACCTCACCGGATATACCGACACCTTGCCGTCTGCTTTTCTCATAACGGCAGAGGCGAGGCTATTATGCGCCGACCCGAAATTCAAAAGCAGCACCGAGCCGTCCAGCAGCTGATAGGCATCCCGATAATTCTGCGCCGTTCCTTCATACCAATCGGGTGCACCGTAGGTTTTATAAAAATCTGCGGGCGTGGTGCCCTTTTTCAGATTGGCAAACAAATTGCCGTTGCGGGTATAGCGATAGAAATTCTGGGGCATCGACTCCTCGCCCCATTCCCCGACATAATTTTCAATGGTACTGCCCGCCACCTTCCGAGCCGCCCGCAGGGTGGAGCGGGTATAGCCATAGTCCAGTTGAAGGCTGGAGCCGTCCTCCATCACGTAAACGTCGATCACATAACTATTCTCTTTAAAGGAAACGGAGCTGAGGCTGTTGGGCTTGCCCAACGCAGAGAGAACCGTTTCCCGCTCTGCCCCCACCTTCACGATCTGATCGGCAATGGTATAGCTATACCGCTTATTCGAGAAAAACGCCGCCGCTTCGATCTGAAGCTCCAGCTCCGTTTTCCCCTCCTCTGCCGGGTCGGTTTTCGGGGGCGGCGCCGTTTCGCCAACCGGCGTGGTATTTTCTCCAACGCCGGTATTGCCGCCTTGATTATTCCCCGAATAACTGGTTAAAACGCCGATGCTCACCAGATATTCAAAGAGATCCCGGCTTTTGCCCGCCGGATCGGTATAGACGGCGGTTTTCACCAGATCCCGTTCGCTGTAGGTCAGCTTCAGGCTGGAGCCGTCCTGCAGCGTATAGGTAAAGGTATTGCCATCGGAAACCAGATATTCCCGGGGACTCCCCAAAGCCGTTAAAACATCGTTTTTCGTGGTGGTTACCGAAAAGAAATAAAGATCCTGCTGGGTCAGCGCACTTTTTTGCGTTACCCCGAAGCCGGTGCCGGCACTTTCTTCCTTTTCGCTGACCTCCGCCTCTTTTTTGCAAGCCGAAAGGCTTATTATCAAAGCGGCGCAAAGAAATAAAGATAAGATCCGTTGTTTCATCCTAATAACTCCAATCGTTCCTTACTCATTTCCCCATCCTTGCGGAT
The DNA here is from genome assembly GCA_964541385.1 of uncultured Eubacteriales bacterium. Classification (GTDB taxonomy): domain Bacteria; phylum Bacillota; class Clostridia; order Oscillospirales; family QAKW01; genus QAKW01. Next base: position 2,579 of record CAZIQE010000232.1, read on the forward strand.
CTGCAAAAAAAGCTGCTCCTCATCGGCAAATTTCATTTCTCTGCGCAGATAAGACTTCAGCTCGATCCGCAGCTCTTTTCCGTAAATTTCCGGCAATTCAGCCAGAATATGCGCTTCTAAATTCGGCATCCCATTGGATTCCACCGTGGGGCGCACGCCGATATTGGCGGCTGCCGGATAGCGCACGCCGTTCAGCACCGCCCATGCGGCGTAGACCCCGAAGGGAGGCAGCAGCTGCGTTTCCTCCAACGGAATATTGACCGTTGGAAGACCGTATTGATGCGCCAGCCCCTTGCCGTGGGCGATCTCGCCCATCAGGCAAAAGGGATGCCCCAAACGGCGTTCCGCCTGCTCCAGATCCCCTGCCTCCAGAAATTTCCGGATGGCGGAAGAACTGATCCGCAGATCGTCCACGGTTTCCGTGTTCACCTTTTTCACGGCGATTCCCCGTCCGATCAGCGTGAATTCGTTGCCGGATCGATTCCTCCCGAACCGAAAATCCTCCCCGCAGACCACGCCTACCGTATTCAATTCCTCTTTCAAAAAATGATCGGTGAAATCCTCGGCGGAAACGTCCCTCCAATGCTGAAAATCCAGAATCTGCCAATGCTCGATGCCGCATTGGCGGAAATAATAGGCACGCACCCGCCCGTTGGTGATCCGGGGGCGGCCTTTGGAATTCCCGTCGAACGAGAGAACCATCGGCTCTGCGCCGAGGGAATCCGCCCATTCCTGCAGAGTGCGCAAAATCTCCCGATGCCCCCGATGAACGCCGTCGAAATCTCCGATTGTGATCACGTGCTTTCGCATCATAAATGTATCACGACCTTAAAACAAGTCTCTCCGTCCTTTATGATCTGATCCCCCAGCCCTAAAAGGGTATCGCCCCGATAAACGGTGCATAAGCCCCGGGGCAGATCTTTCAATTTGCGGATATCAACGGCGCAGCCGTTTTGCAAAAGACCCGCAAAGAAATCTGCCGGCTCATAGCGGGGAAAATCCTCTAAAACCTTCTCCACCGGGATCAATCCCGGTGCGGAGGGGTTTTCTTCCAATGTTTTCATTAAAGCCTCCAGCGAAGCGGCCTCTTCCACGGAAAAGCTGCCCGATCTTGTCCGCCGCAAAGCGGCGGTGGTTCCAACCGTGCCGAGGGCAGCCGCCAGATCTGAAAATAAACTGCGGATATAGGTGCCCTTGGAGCAGGCGACCCGTATCACCGCCTCCCGGGCTTCTTCATCAAAAGAAAGTAATTCCAGGCGATGAACGGAAACCTTCCGCTCCGGCACCTCCACCTCCTGCCCTTTCCGGGCGAGGCGGTAAAGAGGCACGCCGTTGACCTTGATCGCCGAATAGGCGGGCGGGCGTTGCGTGATCTCCCCGGTAAACTGCGGAAAAAGAGTTTCCAGCTTCCGCCGATCCACGGGCGAATCATCGGTGGCGATCACTTTTCCGGTAAGATCGCCGGAATCGGTTGCCACGCCGAACCGCAGGGTGCCGATATATTCCTTATCGCCCTCTGTCAGAAGCGAGCAAAGCTTGGTCGCCTTCCCCACCATCACCGGCAAAAGCCCGGTGGCAAAGGGATCCAGCGTTCCGCTATGACCGCATTTTTCACCGGTCAGCCGGCGGATCCGTGCCACCACGCCGAAGGAAGTCATATCCGCAGGCTTATCAATCAAAAACAATCCGTTCATAAAACCTCTTTCAATGCTTCCACCATTTTGGTTTTTAGGACTTCATAGGCACCCTTCAGCGTGCAGCCTGCCGCCTGCCGATGACCGCCACCCCCGAATCGGGCGCAGATCTCGCCGCCGTGTACGCTGCCGTCGGTGCGCAGGGACACCTTATAGATGCCCGGCTCCGTTTCCTTAAAGGTAGCGGCGGCTGAAACGCCTGCCACCTGCGCCGGCAGAGAGGAGATGGTTTCGAGCTCATCGGCGCCCGCCCCGGTTTCCCGGAGCATCTCCGCCGAGATCAGCATCGTAACGATCCTGCCCTCTGCCCAATATTCCATCTGCTCCATCGCCAGCCGATTCAGCTCCATTTCCGCCTTGCTTTTGGTTTGAAACAGCCATTTATTGGCGGCCGCCAGATCGAAGCCACGGCGGATGGTCTCCGCCGCCGCAAGATGGGTGCGGGCGGTGGTATTGCCGTATTTAAAGCAGCCGGTATCCGTGGCGATCGCCGTGTAGAACGCCTCCGCCGTTTTGCTGCCCCACTCCCCTAAGAGATCTGCCAGCTCCACCATAATTTCGCCGGTGGCGGCGGCTTGGGGATCCACGTAATTCATTTTCCCGTAACGGGGGTTGGTGGGATGATGGTCGATGACCAGATCGGCTTTTTCCGCCCATTCCCGCAGATCGCCCGCCATTTCGGGCGAGGCAACGTCGATAAAGACAAGGGCTCCTTCCGGCTGACCTTTAAGCCACTCCTGCCCATCGGAGAGAAACCGATACCGGGGCGAAACGGGATCCTGGCATAAAACCTGCACCCGCTTGCCCAAAGCCTCCAGGCAATGCTTCAAGCCAAAGGCAGAGCCCAAGGTATCGCCGTCCGGACGCTGATGGCAAAAGAGCGTGAGCACCGTTTGCTCCTTTAAAAAGGCGGCAACCGCCTGAAGCGTATCATTCTTCATCCTGCTTGTCCTCGTCGTGTTTGATATCCAGTTCTGCCAATTTGTCATTGATATACATCCCGTATTTAATGGAAGGATCGATATGGAAAGAGAGCTCCGGCGTATAGCGCAGCCGCAAGCCACGAGCCAAGGCACCCCGGATATAACTGCCGGAGGAGCGCAAGCCCTTCAGCATTTCCTTCTCATCCCCCTCAAGGGCAGAAACAAACACCTTACATTCCTTCAGATCGGCGGTGGTTTCCACAGCGGTGACCGAAAGGAAAGAAGGAACCCGGGGATCCTTCACGGTTGGAAGGATCCGGGCGAGTTCTTTGCGGATCTCTTCGTTGATCCGCTCCATACGATGCGTAGCCATTATTCTTTGATCTCCTGCATTTCGAAGGCCTCGATCATATCGCCTTCTTTGATATCGTTATAGTTTTCGATGGTCATCCCGCATTCATAGTTTTCCGTTACTTCCTTGGCATCATCCTTAAACCGCTTCAGGGAGCCCAGAACACCTTCATAGATCACCACATTATCCCGGATCAGACGAACGGAGGCGTTCCGCACGATCTTTCCGCTCTTTACATAGCAGCCGGCAATGGTGCCCACGCCGGAGACCTTGATGGTCTGGCGAACCTCGGCAGTACCCAGAACGGCTTC
>CAZIQE010000233.1:0-2433 GCA_964541385.1 uncultured Eubacteriales bacterium
CATCAGCTCGGGATATTCCTCCACCTCTTTTTCCTCGGCGGCAAAGCCCAGATCGGCATCGGTGATATTCTTGAATTCCTTTTCGCCGTATTTCACCAGCATCTTGATGGCGAATTCATCCACGTCCTCGGTGAAATAGAGTAGTTCATAGCCCTTTGCCAAAACCCCTTCGGCGGCGGGCATACCCTTGATCTTCTCTTTGGTGGCACCGGTTCCGTAGTAGATATACTTCTGATCCTCGGGCATCCTGCCCACATATTCTTTCAGAGTGGTATATTCTTCGTTCATGGAAGAGCGGAACAGGATCAGATCCTGCAGGGTTTCCTTATTCATTCCCCAATCGCTATAGAGACCGTATTTCAAAGTGCGGCCGAAGGCATCGAAGAATTTCGCATAGGCGGGGCGATCCTTTTCGCAAAGGCTTGCCAGCTCCTTTTGAATGGTTTTGGTCAGATTCTTGGAGATCGCCTTCAGTTGATGATCCTGCTGCAGGAGCTCCCGGGAGATATTCAGGGAAAGATCCGCCGAATCCACCAGCCCCGTTACAAAGCCGAAATAATCCGGAAGCAGATCCGGGCATTTTTCCATAATCATCACGCCGTTGGAATAAAGAGCCAAGCCCTTTTTGAAATCCTTGGTATAAAAATCATAAGGGGCGGCAGAGGGAATAAACATCAGCGCAGTATAGGTCAAGCTTCCTTCCACGTTGGTATGGATGGTTTTAACGGGCTCATCATAACCATATCGCTGGCTCCGATAAAAGCCCTTATAATCTTCCGCCGTGAGCTCCTTTTTGTTCTTCTTCCAAAGGGGCACCCGGCTATTTAAGGTTTCATCCTCGGTATATTGCTCATATTCCTCGGAATCTTCCTTTTTCCGGGATTTCGTCATTTCCATCTTGATGGGATATTTGATAAAATCGGAATATTTCTTCACCAATTGCGAGAGGGAATATTCCTCCAGAAATTCATCATACTGATCCGTTTCCGTATTCTCTTTAATATGCAGAAGGATCTCCGTGCCGGGCTCCGCCTTTTCGGCTTCTGTAACGGTATAGCCGTCGCTGCCCTTGGAGCTCCAGCACCAGGCTTCCTCGCTCCCCTCTTTTTTGGAAACAACGGTTACCTCATCTGCCACCATAAAGGCGGAATAAAAGCCAACGCCGAATTGGCCGATGATATCCACGCCTTCCTTTTCTTCTTGCTCACTTTTAAATTTGAAAGAGCCGCTTTCCGCAATGGTGCCCAGATTCTTTTCCAATTCTTCCCTGCTCATCCCGATCCCCCGGTCGCTGATCGTCAGGGTGCGTGCCTCTTTATCGGCTTTCAGCCGGATCACATAGCGATCCCGATCCAATTCCCCGCCGCCCAGCGCATTATAATAGCTCTTATCCGAGGCATCGGAGGCGTTGGAGATCAGCTCCCGAAGAAAAATTTCCTTTTGCGTATAAATCGAATTGATCATCAAATCCAATAACCGTTTGGATTCTGCTTTAAACTGTTTCTTTGCCATTTTTAAACCTTCTTTTACGGAAATTAGCACTCTATATCTTAGAGTGCTAATTTAGTGTACCGCTATTTTCCCATTTTGTCAAGGGGATTCACAAAAAATTCATTTTAAAATTCTGGCGATCCACGGTCGATGCACCTTCATCGCACCCTTGGGGCAAAATTCCTGGCAGCAAAAGCACCGGATGCAGGATTTCCGGTTGATGACCGGCTTTCGCTCCTTCATCGTGATGGCCTTTGCGGGGCAGATCTTAAAGCACTCTTTGCAGCCGACACATTCCTCTTTTTTTAATTTAGGAACCGAAGCCAGAGCCCGATCCATAAAAATACTGCTTAATTTGCCGAAAAACTTTTGGCTATCCTTATTGAACCGCAGGCTTTTGGTGCGCTCCACCCGTTGATAATCCGCCACGATATGCTCCTGCCAGTTTAGCCCTGCCGTTTCCACGTCTTCCGGGCGTTTCGGGATCAACCCCCGCTCCATGGCGGCGGCGAGGGTGGGAACCTCTTCGGGCGAAAGCCCGATCAGAGCGGCGCCGATCAGATCGGCGGCGTGGGGATTTCGGGACGCCAAAAGAACCCCGATGGGTCTGGGCGTTCCCGCCGTGGGACCGTTTCCCTCCATTCCGATCACCCCATCGATCAGCGACAGGCAGGGCTTGAAATATTCATTCAGATCCACGATCATATGGGCAAAATCCATCGGCTCCGGAAACCGATAGTGGTATTCCGGCTTGGTGGTGCCGGGGATAGTGCCGAACAAATTTTTGGCGGCACCGCTATAACCCATCATACCGTGGGTTTTTAATTTGCAGAAATTGATGATCGCATCCGCCTCATCCAGCCAGCCGGTATAGCAGAAGGTTTTGGCAGAGCGAGCCTCCGGAAATTCCGCATTTTTCACCGAAAAATCCCGGTTCAGCCG
>CAZIQE010000234.1:0-7118 GCA_964541385.1 uncultured Eubacteriales bacterium
ACGCTGGGGATCCCTTGCCCTAAATTGGTGCCTTTGATCGAAGCGGGGCATACCTCCCGCCGGGATGAGGAACTGAACGCCGCCATCGATGCCTATTTAAAACCCATCGAGGAATTCGGGGTCGATACCTTGATTCTGGGCTGTACCCATTATCCTTTAATTAAAAAGGCGATCGCCGCCCGTGCCAAAAATCCTCTTAATTTAATTGATTCCGGCAAGGAAAGCGTTAATGCACTCATCAATACGCTGGAAAAGAAGAATTTGCTCTGCAAAGAAAACCGGCAGGGTCAAACCCGCTATTTCGTGAGCGGAGACCCGGAAAAATTCGCCCGGAACGGGGAGGATTTTCTGGAGCTTTCTCTCATCGGAAAGGTGGAGCATTGCCGTGCAGAATAAAAATGTAACGGTTCAGATGGAAGCCGTTCGCCGTGTCGGAGGCGAAACGGAAACCGAAAATCTGAAGGCGGCGGGAAGCTTTTATCTGAAAGAGGGCTCGGCGCATTTGATCTATAAGGAAGAAACGGGCTTGAAAACGCATATCCGGATCTCCGATGAACTGGTTCATATCCATCGGTTCGGCGAGCTTTCCGGGGATCTTTGGTTTGTGGAAGGGGAACAGCGTGACACCCGTTATGAAACCCCCTACGGACGAATGATGCTCACGGTAGATACGGAAAAACTTTGTTGGGATCCAAAGCAGATGAAGCTCTATATCCGCTACCGCATACTGGCGGAAGAAGAACCGATCAGTCAAAATGAAATAACCTTCAAAATAAAGGAAGTAGAAGAATGAATAATCCGGTAAATGAAATGAAAAATAAGGTGCGGGATCTGATCCTTGCCGCTTATCAGGCGTGTATAACGGCAGGGGAACTGCCGGAGGCTGAATTGAACGATTTTGAGATTGAGCAGCCTCGGGACACGAAAAACGGCGATTTTTCCAGTAACTTTGCCATGAAAAACGTGAAGGCTCTGCGCAAAGCCCCACGGATGATCGGGGACGCCATTCTGGCGAAGCTGCCGGCTTGCCCGGAAATTGAGCGGGCGGAGATCGCCGGTCCCGGCTTTCTGAATTTTTATCTGGGCGAGAGCTATTTCGTAAAAGTGGCGGAAACCGCCGCCGCAGAAGGGGAGAACTACGGGAAAACCAACCGCCTCAACGGCGAAAAGATTATGGTGGAATTCGTTTCCGCCAACCCCACGGGTCCCATGCATATGGGCAACGCCCGGGGCGGCGTTGTGGGGGATAGCCTTGCCAACGTTTTGGCTTGGGCAGGTGCCAACGTTCATAAAGAATTCTATGTGAATAATGCGGGAAATCAGGTTTCGCTGTTCGGTCTTTCTCTCTATACCCGCCTGCAGCAATTGCTCCACGGCGAGGATTCTACGGAATTTCCCGAAAACGGTTACCACGGCGATGATATCAGGGCTTTGGCAGCCGCCTACCTGAAAGAACATCCTGAAGCCGCCGAAGAAGCCGAAGAGGTGCTTACCCCCAAAATGATTTCCTTCGGTCTGGAGCGGAATATTGCCCGGATGAAGACCGACCTTGCAAAATATAAGATCCATTATAACGAATGGTTCCTGGAATCCCAATTGCACGAAAGCGGCTACGTGGCAGAAACGGTCAAATTGTTGGAGGATCGTGGCTGGATGTATGAAAAGGATGGAGCCAAATGGTTCCGAGCCACCGAATTCGGCTGCGAAAAGGACGAAGTGTTGGTGAAGGCCAACGGGTTCTACACCTATTTTGCCGTTGATATCGCATACCACCGCAATAAATTCGAAAAACGCCGGTTCGACCGCTGCATTGATGTGCTGGGTGCCGATCATCATGGTCATACGCTGCGGTTTAAGGCCGCTATGGCAGCCATTGGGCAGGATCGGGAAAAGCTCCAGTTTGTTCTGATGCAGTTGGTGCGATTGATGAAAGACGGTCAGCCCTTTCGGATGTCCAAACGAACCGGCAAGAGCATCACTCTATCCGATCTGCTGGAGGAGATCCCCGCCGATGCCGCCCGATTCTTTTTCAATCTGAACCGGTGTGATAGTGCGATGGATTTTGATCTGGATCTGGCTTTGAAACAGGATAATGATAATCCCTTATACTACGTGCAGTATGCCCACGCCCGGATTTGCAGTATCATCCGCACCCTGCAGGAGCTGGGCTCCAACTATACCGGTGCCCCCGTGGGTGCGGGTGCTTATCAAACCGAGGAGGAGCGGGCTTTGATCCGGGTGATCGGCAACTTCCCCGAGGAAATCATCGGTTGCGCCGATGCTCTGGAAACCTCCCGCCTCACTCATTACGTAATGAATGTGGCGGCCTGCTTCCATAGTTTCTATAATGCCTGCCGGATCAAAGGCGAATCTGCCGATGTGATCCGCGCGCGCCTCACTCTATGCGTTGCGGCCAAAAACACCATTGCCAATGCTTTGGCGGTGATGGGTATTGAAGCCCTCGAAAAAATGTAATTTCAATAAAAAATAAAAAAATGCTTGCAAAATAAAAAAAGATATGTTAACATAACTTAGTATGAAACGGATGGTCCTCTGCAAATTGCTCGCATGAACGTCCGATAATTAAGGAGGAACTGTAAATGGATTTGTTGAAAACAGTTACAAATGAGCAATTGAAAACCGAAGTCCCGGTTCTTAATGTCGGCGATACCGTTCGTGTCAGCGTTAAGATCAAGGAGGGCAATAAAGAGCGTATTCAGGCTTTTGAAGGAACCATTATTGCAAAACACAATAACGGCATTTCTTCCACCTTCACCGTTCGTCGGGTTGCCTATGGCTGCGGCGTTGAAAGAACCTTCCTGGTTCATTCTCCCAACGTTTCCAAGGTTGAATTGATCCGCTCCGGTAAGGTGCGCCGTGGAAAACTCTATTATCTGCGTAACCGTGTGGGTAAGGCCGCTAAGGTGAAACAGAAGGTTTAATTCAAACAAAAAAATAAGCAGTATCTTCAGATGCTGCTTATTTTTTTATTTTATGCTTGACAATTCGATTTTATAATGTTACAATGCTAAATTGGATCATAATGGAATATTATCGCTTAAATTGCGGATGGAATGTAGAAATTTACCAGTTATTTCTTGATTTTATCGTGCAAAACAGAGAAATTTCAAAAAATTTTCCTATTATAAAAGAAACGGAGTGATTTTTTTGACGCCGAAAGAGAAGGTCTTAGGCAAAAACACGCGGATAAGCTTTAACAAGATCGATGAAATCTTGGAAATGCCCAATCTGATCGAGATCCAGAAGAATTCCTATGAATGGTTTCTGAAGGAAGGCTTGAAAGAGGTTTTTGTAGACGTTTCCCCCATCACCGATTATTCCGGCAATCTGGTGCTGGATTTTCTGGACTTCAGAATGGATGAAGAGCCGAAATACAGCGTGATTGAATGCAAGGCTCGGGATACCACCTATGCTGCTCCTATTCAGGCACGGGTGCGGTTAACGAACAACGAAACCGGTGAATTGAAGGAGCAGGAGATCTATATGGGCGATTTCCCGCTGATGACTGAAAGCGGCACTTTTGTGATCAACGGTGCCGAACGGGTCGTTGTATCTCAGCTGGTTCGCTCTCCCGGTATCTACTATGCGAAGGAGCTGGATAAGGGCGGTAATCCGCTTTATAAGGCGCAGGTCATTCCGAATCGGGGTGCATGGCTGGAATATGAAACCGATTCCTTCAACGTCATCTATACCCGTATCGATAAAAACCGTAAACTGCCCATCACCACCTTTGTGCGCTCCTTGGGCTACTTTACCTCCCGGGATCCCTATAGCCCCTTCCGCCATTTGGATCTGGGTCAGGATGCCACTATCACCGATCTGTTCGGCGCAGGGGATTATATCGTTAAGACCTTAGACAAGGATATCACCCATAACGTAAACGAAGGCCTGATCGAGGTTTATAAGAAGCTGCGTCCCGGTGAGCCCGCCGCCGTTGAAAGCGCCGTGACCCATCTGACCAACCTGTTCTTTGACGATAAACGTTACGATCAGTCCCGTGTGGGCATCCATAAATATAATATGAAGATGGCTTTGGCAGACCGCCTGCTTTATCAGATTACTGCCGAGCCCGTTGTTGCGCCTATGACCGGCGAGGTTTTGGCAGATGCCGGCGTGAAGATCGATTCCGCCCTTGCCAAAGCGATTGAAGATGCCGGTGTCTTCAACGTGAAGGTTAACGTGGGCGAAGCTACCCTGAATATCTTCTCCAACGGTATGGTAAATCCCGCAAAATTCCTGTCCTTCGATCCAAAGGAATGCGGTCTCAATGAATGGGTGCGTTTCACCGTTCTGAAAGAGATTCTGGAGAGCTGCGAAACCGAAGAGCAGATCAAAGAGCAATGCATTCTGCGGAAGGGCGAGCTGATCCCGAAGCATATTATCGTGGATGATATGCTGGCAACGGTCAGCTATTTGGTCGGCTTGACCTATGGCATCGGCTCTTTCGACGATATCGATCACCTCGGAAACCGCCGCATCCGTGGCGTTGGCGAATTGCTGCAGAATCAGTTCCGCATCGGCTTTGCCCGGATGGAAAGAACCATCAAGGAAAGAATGTCCCTGCAGGATACCGATACCGTGACGCCTCAAGCGCTCATTAACGTGCGCCCGGTGGTGGCAGCCATTAAGGAATTCTTCGGTTCTTCTCCCTTGTCCCAGTTTATGGATCAGAATAACCCGTTGGCTGAATTGACGCATAAGCGCCGTCTGTCTGCTCTGGGTCCCGGCGGCTTGAGCCGTGACCGTGCAGGCTTTGAGGTTCGGGATATTCATTATACCCACTATGGCAGAATGTGCCCGATCGAAACCCCTGAAGGTCCGAATATCGGCTTGATTTCCTATCTTGCCAGCTATGCCCGGATCAATGAGTATGGATTTATCGAGGCTCCCTATCGCCGGGTAGATAAGGAAACCGGCAGGGTAACCGACGAAATCGTTTATATGGCTGCCGATGAGGAAGATAACTATACCGTTGCTCAGGCGAATGAGCCTCTGGATGAAAACGGCTGCTTCACCCGGGAGCGTGTAACGGCACGCCGCCGGGATGAGATCATTGAAATCGAAGGAAAGTATATCGATTTTGTGGATATTTCTCCCCGAATGATGGTTTCCTCCGCTACAGCGATGATTCCGTTTTTGGAGAACGACGACGCAAACCGTGCGTTGATGGGCGCTAATATGCAGCGGCAGGCTGTACCCCTCCTGCGCCCCGAATCTCCCATTGTCGGTACGGGTATGGAATATAAGATCGCCCACGATAGCGGCGTTTGTATCGTTTCCAAGCGTGCCGGTACCGTTGAATTCGTTTCCGCCGATCAGATCGTTGTGGATTGCGGCGGCGGAGAAAAAGACGTTTACGAGCTCACCAAGTTCCTGCGTTCCAATCAGGGCACCTGTATCAATCAGAAGCCCATTGTCAGCGTAGGCGAGGTGATCGAAGCCGATCAGATCATTGCCGACGGTCCCTCCACCCAGAACGGCGAAATCGCTCTGGGTCGGAATATGCTCATCGGTTTTATGACCTGGGAAGGCTATAACTATGAGGATGCCGTTCTCCTGAACGAGCGTCTGGTGAAGGAAGATCTTTATACCTCGATTCATATTGAAGAATATGAGATCGAAGCCAGAAGCACCAAGCTGGGTCCCGAGGAAATCACCCGGGATATTCCGAACGTGGGCGAGGATGCGCTCAAAGATTTGGATGCCAACGGTATTATCCGGATCGGTGCCGAGGTTCGCTCCGGTGATATTCTGGTGGGTCGTGTTACCCCGAAGGGCGAAACCGAGCTGACTGCGGAAGAAAAGCTTCTGCGTGCCATCTTCGGTGAAAAGGCAAGGGAAGTGCGTGATACTTCCTTGCGGGTGCCCCACGGTGAATACGGCACGGTTGTTGATGTTAAGATCTTTACGCAGGAGAACAGCGATGAGCTTTCTCCCGGTGTGAATAAGATCGTTCGCTGCTATATCGCTCAGAAGCGGAAGATCAGCGTGGGCGATAAGATGGCAGGCCGCCACGGTAATAAGGGCGTTATCTCCCGGATCCTGCCGCAGGAGGATATGCCCTTCCTGCCGGACGGCACGCCGCTTGATATCGTGCTGAATCCTCTGGGCGTACCTTCCCGTATGAATATCGGGCAGGTATTGGAGGTACACTTGGGTTATGCCGCAAAGGCTCTGGGCTGGAAGGTTATGACCCCGGTGTTCGACGGTGCTGTTGAAAGCGATATCCGGGAATGCCTGAAGCTCGCAGGCAAGCGGGAAGACGGTAAAACGGTTCTCTACGACGGCCGTACCGGCGAACCCTTTGATAATCCCGTAACCGTTGGTTATATGTACTTCCTGAAACTGCATCACCTGGTAGATGATAAGATCCATGCCCGTTCCACCGGTCCCTATAGTCTGGTCACGCAGCAGCCTCTCGGCGGTAAAGCCCAGTTCGGCGGTCAACGTTTCGGTGAAATGGAGGTTTGGGCGCTGGAGGCGTATGGTGCTTCTTCCGTTCTGCAGGAGATTCTGACCCTGAAGTCCGATGACGTTACCGGACGTGTGAAGGCGTTTGAAGCCATTGTGAAGGGTCAAAACATCCCCGAGCCCGGCATTCCGGAATCCTTTAAAGTTATGGTAAAAGAGCTGCAGGCTCTGAGCTTGGATTTCAAGTGCCTGGATTCGAATATGGAAGAGATCGATCTGAAGGATACCTTCGACGATGAAGACGACGTGTATGAATCCCGTTTCCGCAAGAGAGCCAAGGACGGTGCCGATATGGAAAGTATGCTGGATGACTCAACTGAACCCGAAGGGGAATCCAATGTCGACACCTCCGATGGATGGGAAGATGAACAGGTCGGTGACGAGAACAATCTGTTTAGCGGTCTTTTAAACGATGAACCCGGCGAATTGGATATGGAATCGCTGGATGCCCTCATCGAAAACGAAGACGAAGAATAATTGCGAAGCAGAATGCAGTTCGAAAGGAGTCAATATTTAATATATGGAATATAATGCATTTGAAGCCGTAAAAATCGGTTTGGCGTCTCCTGAAAAAATCCGTAATTGGTCGTATGGTGAGGTAACCAAGCCCGAAACCATCAATTACC
>CAZIQE010000235.1:0-3217 GCA_964541385.1 uncultured Eubacteriales bacterium
CCGGGTATCGATCTCCACCGTGACGCACTTTTCGCACCGCTCCGCCAAAAGGGCGGTCAGGGAGCCGATGCCCGCCCCGATCTCCAAGATTCCCCGGGCAGGGCATGCCGCATCGGCGATCCTTTCCAGAAGATCCGTATCGTTTAAAAAATTCTGCCCCAGGCTTTTGGCGGTTTTCAGCCCATATGCCGCCATCAGGGCATCCACGTTGATTTTGCTCATCTTTTTTCTTAGAGGAACTTAAAGGTGGAGATCATCTTCTCCACGTAGGTCATAAAATAAGAATAACCGCTGAACTCCGCCGCATAAGTGACCACGTAGATTTTGCCCTCGTAGAGCGTGAAAATCTGCATCAGGCGCATCTGGTCGGTTTCGTCGTCGGATTGCGTTTCATAAACGATCTGGTACGCCGGCTGACCGGCAAGGGTGGTATCAACCTCGGAAACCAGCTTATAATTCTTCACCGTGGATTCCAGATTGCCAACGTACCCCTTCACATAGGTATTCAGAAGATCCTCGCCGGAAATATCGGGCGTGAACCGTTGCACCGAAAGATTTTCGGTATATTCATCGCTATATCCTTCGGCGGGGGAAACGAAAACGGCGATCCCCTCCTTCACGTCGTTGCTCTTTTGCCAGAAATTCGGATATTCGATTGAAAATCCCAGAGGTGTGGATCGGTAAAGCTTATAGCCCTCCAAGGTCGCCTTCTGGCATCCGCACGCCAAAAGCAAAATAACCGCCATGAATAACGCAAGCAATCTTTTATTCATCGGAGCGTTCTCCTTTTTAAAAAATTCAATGCTATTATAGCATAGATTTCCTTTCTTTACAATATTATATCGGATACTTGATATATTGATATTTTTATGCTATCATTAATTCACACGAAAGGATGTTTTAATATGGCAAAATCAAAATATACAAGTATCGGCGGCAGCGCTCTGATCGAGGGCGTGATGATGAAGGGCAAGGATAAATATGCCATTGCCGTTCGCCGCTCCGACGGCTCCATTCAATTGAAGGTGACCGCTCTGAAAAACGAACCCAAATGGTATAATAAGGTTCCTATTATACGGGGAGTTATCAATTTTATTCAATCGATGATCCTCAGTTACCGTTGCCTGATGTATTCCTCGGACGTTTCTTTAGAGGGGCTGGAGGAGCCGGAGGAGCCCTCCAAGCTGGATCGGTTTGCCGAAAAGCTGATGGGCAAGACCGGGATGGCGATTTTAGGCGCCATTGCCATGGTGCTGGGCGTTTGCCTTTCCCTTTTTCTCTTTATCTATCTGCCCGCCCTCTTCACCGGCTGGGTGATGCCCGCCGCACCGGGTGCCTGGAAGGCCGTTATGGAAGGGGCTTTGAAGATTTTGATCCTTTTGGGATATCTGATGCTGGTTTCGCTGATGCCGGATATGCGGCGCACCTTCCAATACCACGGCGGCGAGCATAAATCCATCTTCTGCTTTGAGGCAAACGAAGATCTGACGGTGGAAAACGCCGCCAAATGCAAGCGGCTCCATCCCCGGTGCGGAACGTCCTTTTTGTTCTTCACCCTGTTGATCAGCGTTGTTGTTGCGATGTTTATCCCCTGGGGCAACCGGCTGGTGCGCACGCTGATCAAAATCTGCTTCGTGCCTCTGGTAATGGGCATCGCCTATGAATTTATCCGCTACTCCGGCAAACACGATAATCTTTTCACCCGGATCATCTCCGCCCCGGGCAAATGGTTCCAGCTGATCACCACCAAGGAGCCGGACGAAAAGCAACTGGCGGTGGCGTTGGTGGCATTAAAGGGCGTTCTGGAGGAATACCCCATGGAAAAAGAGCTCATTGTGGCGGAAGACGGCAGCTATTTGAAAGATAAAGAAGAATGAAAGCAAAATTAAAAGACCTGCTCCGCCAGGGCGAGATCGTTCTGAAGGAGCGGCAGATCGAAGACTATAAAAACGACGCTTATTGCCTTTTGAATAAGCAGTTCGGCGTGAACCGTGCTCAAATCCTTCTGGCGGGGGAGCAGGAGCTGGAGGATGAAAAGGTGCTGGCGTATTGGCAGGATATCCGGGCTCGGGGCGAGCATAAGCCGTTGCAATATCTTTTGGGCAGCTGGGAATTTATGGGTCTGCCCTTTATGGTGAACCCCAACGTGCTGATCCCCCGTGCGGAAACCGAGGCGTTGGCGGAATATGCGATTGAGCATTATCCGGATCGCCCGATCCGGGTTCTGGATCTCTGCACCGGCAGCGGATGCATCGGCATCGCCGTGAAAAAGCGATTGCCGCAGGCGGAGGTCTGGCTGGTGGATATCAGCGACCTGGCGCTGGACGTTGCCCGCAAGAATGCGGAGCATCTGGGCGCCGAGGTAAAGATCGAAAAATGGGACATCCTGCAAGGGGTACCCTTCTTTATGGAAAAAGAGCGGTTCGACCTGATCTTAAGCAACCCGCCCTATATCAAAACCGAAGACCTGCCCACCCTGCAGCCGGAGGTGCAGGAGGAGCCGGAGCTGGCTCTGAACGGCGGCTGCGACGGTCTTCTTTATTACCGCACCATCGGCAGAGAGTGGACAAGCCTTTTAAAGGAAGACGGCGTTTTGATGATCGAAGCCGGCGAGGATACCGCCGCCCCTGCGGCAGAGCTTCTCCGGGAGGAATTGGGCAACGCCCTCCTTTTGAAGGATCTCTCCGGGCTGGATCGTTACGTTTTGGCACGAAAAACGGCGAAGGAGTAAGCCAATAAAACCCACAAAACTAATAAAGAGAGAACAAGCTCGCCTTGTTCTCCTTTTCTTTATATATAATGTAAGAAATTTGTTAACTTTCCGAATTCCCGGAATTTTCCTATTGACAAACGGGCAATTTAGCGTTATGATATAACAGCATTGTAACTATTTTGTAACCATTTTGAAGGAGGTGTGAAAGATATGCAGATCGCCAAAACCACGTTGATTCATATTTTATCGGTCTTTTTGGTCATCGGCAGGTTTATTTATAAAACCGGCTGGATCATTGAAACCTGCGCCATCTGGCTTTATCGGCATACCCTTCATCCTCTGGTTCGCTTTTTATCGAAATGCACGCCCCGGAACGTGTTCCGTTTTATTTGCAAGGTGGGCGAAAAGGTGATTTCCGTTGTATTATGGATCTATACGCATACATTGCGGCTGGCGGTTTGGGCGGCGCATAGTATCGTTGCGGATTTTTGCTATTGGGCACCG
>CAZIQE010000236.1:0-6735 GCA_964541385.1 uncultured Eubacteriales bacterium
TCCGATTGCCATAATTTAGATACCCGTCCGCCGAATATGGATTTGGCGATCCGTGCGCTGAGCCGTGCTTTCGGAATGGAGGCTCTGGCTGAGATCAATCGTCTGGAAGAGACGATTCTTGCGCATCATTCTTAAGTCAAAAGCATTAGCAATAATGTTTTAATAAATGAAGTATAGGAGAGAATAAAATGAAGAAATTTGTTTGTTTTATAACCGTATTGGTCGTTCTAATGAGCCTTTCTGTGAACGCATTGGCGGCCGGTTTTGTTCCCAGCATTAACGTGAAACCGTCCCCTGAACTGGTTGCAGATAAAGATGGTGTGGTCGGTACGATCACCAATGCGAAGGGTGAAACGGTTCACCTGGTAAAAGAGGAGTGTGTTATTATCACTCCGGTGGCTGAAGCAGAAACCTCAACGGAGATTTTAGCTGAAGATAAGGCCGAATTATTGAAGGCTTATCAGCAGATCAAGGATGCCAAAAAGCTTTCCGCTTTATTCAAGGATCTGAAGGATGCCGATAAAATGGTGGTGCGGGATCTGATCGAGATTTCTCCCATGTGCGATGAGTTAAAAGCAATGGAAGCAAACGGCAATATCCTGACCTTGACTTTTAATATGAAGGCAAAGAATAACTTGCTCTTTAACGCAATGCTTTATGCCGACGGCGTTTGGAAACCGGCGAAATTGAATAATAACGGCGACGGTACCGTAACCGTTCAGTTGAATCAATTCGGTACGCTTGCATTTTTGGTTCCCGCCAGTGCCGTTGGTCAAACGCCCGATACCGGCGATTCCTCTAATCTAACTCTCTGGATCAGCCTCCTGGCAGTTTCTCTGGTCGTGATCGCTGTTTTGGCGGTTGTTCTGCTGCGTAAAAGAAAGATCGAACGATAATAGGGCAATGCTATGAGAAAACGGCAAATAGCGGCGAAAGCCGTATTGGTCTTGCTGATTTTGGTGTTCTCCTTCATAGCGGTTTATAGTGCGATTCAAATCGTTTCTTCCCTTGTTTTATCTAAATATGAAATTCCCGGCGAGGAAGCTGCCAAGAAAACGGTAGTCAAAGACGGCGTGGAATATTTCCCCCGGCAGGATATTTCGGTATTCCTGCTGGCAGGTATCGACCGCACCGGTCCGGTTCAGACCAGCCCTTCTTATAACAATAGCGGGGCGGCGGATATGCTGGCGTTGGTGATTATGGATGATACCAATAAAAACCTGCGGGTCTTGATGCTGAACCGTGATACGATGCTCGATGTTCCGGTATTGGGGATCGGCGGCAGTCCCGCCGGCACGGTCTATGGGCAGCTGGCTCTGGCTCATACCTACGGAACCGGGATGGAAGACAGCTGCGAAAACGTTAAAAATGCCATCGGCAATCTTTTGGGTCTTCACGCCATTGATTATTATATGTCGATGAATATGGATACGGTTTCCCTTCTTGCGGACGCGGTCGGGGGTGTACCGGTCACGGTAACCGACGATTTTTCCGCCGTGGATCCTTCGATCCCCTTAGGGGAAACGGTTCTGAACGGCTCTCAGGCGTTGCATTTTGTGCAGGGTCGCAGTGGAGTAGGGGATCAGTTAAATCTTTCCCGTATGGATCGCCACCGTGCCTTTATGAATGGCTTTGTGGAAGCGGCAAACCGCAAAATGGATGAAAACAGCCAATTTGCCATAGAGTTATATGAAAAAATCTCCGATTATATTGTAACCGATTGTTCTGCAACCTCCTTCAGCTCTTTGCTGGATCGTTGCGCAGACTATCAGTTGGCGGAGGTTATTTCGCCTGCCGGTGAAAATAAAATCGGCGATGAATTTATGGAATTCTATGCAGACGAAACCGCTTTGGAAGATTTGGTTCTTCGTTTATTCTATTCTGAAAAAATGCATTAATTGGAAAAGCCTCCCGATCATTTGGGAGGCTTATCTTTCCTGAAGGATGATGAGCAATG
Organism: uncultured Eubacteriales bacterium; assembly: GCA_964541385.1. Lineage (GTDB taxonomy): Bacteria > Bacillota > Clostridia > Oscillospirales > QAKW01 > QAKW01. The sequence goes on from CAZIQE010000236.1 coordinate 1,958, forward strand.
AAAAAAGTGAAACGAGCCGTTTATTGGGGTGCTTTGCTCTTTTTTGTAGGCGTTTTTATTTTTTCCGCCTTTATGGTCGCCCGGTATCTGATCGATGCCCGCAATAGCGCAGAGAGCTTTAAAAAACTGGCGTCGTTAACGTCGGAAAACTCTGCGGAAGCGGCAGAAAAGCCGCCAACTGCGGCTGAAACCTACGCTCCGGTGTTGGCTCAGAACGATGATTTTGTGGGCTGGCTGAGGATTGAAGGAACCAAGATCGATTACCCGGTGGTTCAAACCCCCGATCATAAAAATTTCTATCTGCGGCGTGGCTTTGATAAAAAATACAGCTACTATGGCGTTCCCTTTGCGGCGGAGTATTGCAAAATCAACGAATCGGATAATGTGATCATCTACGGTCATAATATGAATAACGGCAGTATGTTTTATGATCTCACGAAGTATTCTGACCGCTCCTTCTATGAAAACCACCGCTTTATCCGGTTTGATACGATGGGAGGCTTCGGCACCTATGAGGTGATCGCCGTATTCAAGACGGCGGCATATGCCGAAGGGGAATTTGAGTATTATCGCTTTGCGGATGGAGACAAAACCGCCTTCGATCAGTATGTTTCAAGGTGTAAAGATCTTTCCCTTTACAGCATTGATGCAACCGCAGAATACGGAGATCGGCTGATTACGCTCTCCACCTGCGAATATAGCCGAAAAGACGGCCGCTTTGTAGTGGTCGCCAAGAAAATCAAATAAGGAGGATAGATTTTATACTATTCTCCTTTTTTGTTCGGTCGTTCCACCTCTTCCCAGAATTGCGAGAGTGCTCTTTCGTAACCCTCCCGATCCACGAGATAACTCATTCCGTGATCTGCGCCCGGCACAATGAAAATCCGCTTCGGTGCCTTGCACGCCTTATAATTTTCAAAGGTCATTTCAATCGGCACAAACCGATCGTCGGTGCCGTGGATAAATAGAACGGGAATTTTGCAATTTTTCATTGCCTGCGGGCAGGAATATTCCCCCGGATCCACTCTTAGCTTCCTTCGGCAGATATCTCCTGCGAGCGGATTATAAAGGCGATAGGGCAGATGCAGATTATGCTCCGCAACGTATTTCCAAATATCTTTCGGTGAAGTGAATCCGCTGTCTGCGATAATGCCCCGCACCTGCTCCGGAAGCGGGGAGCCTGCCGCCATCAGAATGGTGCTGGCGCCCATCGAGATCCCGCCTAAATAGATGGGTAAAGAACCCTTGGTGTGCTCCAGCGCCCATTGGATCCAAAGGGCGCAATCGTGCCGTTCCAGGAGACCGAATCCCATATAATCGCCTCCGCTTTTGCCTTGCCCCCGCTGTTCGGCAAAAAGAACGGCGCATCCGTTTTTGACCCAGAACGGGGTAATGATCCCGAAATCCCGATTCCAGGAGGAACGCCATCCGTGCATGGCAATAATGATCCGTTTTGGGTTTTCGGGGCATAGCCAATGCCCCACTAATTCAATTTGATCGGATCCCTTGATGTGGATCCATTCCGGCTTTTGCTCGGTTAAATCCCGGGCGGCGTCCGCCAGCATCGTTCCGATTTCCGCAAACGCTTCGGAACCGGAAATCCGTTTCTTTTCCCGCTCTATGATTTTCGGCTCCTGCCGATCCAGAGCCAGCATCATCAGTTGAACGGCGCTGGTATGAAAGAGTGTGATCGCTCCGATCAGTCCGGCGGTCAGGGCACCGCCCAAAATGAGTTGCTTGGATTGCTTTTTCATAGGATCATCCCTTAATAAAATTTCATTTACGCTAATAGGATGTCTTTATTTTTTGATCCCATTCTGAAAACGGAGATGTCCTCGTTTTTCCAGCCGAAAAATGGCAAAACCCCGCCTATTTGGCGGGGTTTTTGGGTTTTTAAGTATTTAAAGATTAAACAGTTTATTTCCGGCAAAATGGGGATCGGTGGTCACGTTCATTCGCATTTTTCGCAGGATGGATTCATCCCCGGAGTTGAGGATATGGGTGGAATGAAGCTCGCACCCTCTTAACTTCGGCAATTGCTCCACCGCCCGCTTGGCAACCGGATCGGTAACAGCGCAGATATAGAGCGCCGAAAGAACGTCGTCGGCCTTCAAAACGCTGTTGCTGACAGAGCTGCCGCCCAATAACTCATTTTTTAAAGAAAGCAGAGGCTCCAAAACGGCGGGGCTCATCAAAAGGGTGGATTTGGGGATATCCGCCATCACCTTGATGCTGTTCAGCAAGGCACCGCTGCAGGCGCTCATTAGTTTAGAAGCCTTTCCGGTGATGATCCGTCCGTCGGGCATTTCAATAGCGGCCGCCGGCACATTGCCGCAAACGGCGCTCTTTCTGCGGGCGGGCAAAACAACCGGGCGATCCTCCTCCTTCAGAAAGAGCTGCTCCATAATATTGCGCAGTTTATCAACGGTTTCCTGCTTTTCAACGCCCTGCTTCAAATCCGAAAGACCCCGGAAATAGCGGCGCAAAACCTCCTGTTTACTGGCTTTGATGCAGGCCTCGTCGTCGAAAATAGCATATCCTGCCATATTCACGCCCATATCGGTGGGGCTGCAATAGAATTTATCATTGCCGGTGATCTTGGTCAGGATCCGATGCACGATGGGAAACGCCTCCACGTCCCGGTTATAGTTCACCGTCATTTGCCCGTAGGTTTCCAGATGGAAGGGGTCGATCATATTCACATCCTGCAGATCGGCGGTAGCGGCCTCATAGGCAAGGTTCACCGGGTGCTTCAGGGGCAGATTCCAGATGGGGAAGGTTTCATATTTGCCGTAGCCGGCGTTGATGCCCCGTTTATGCTCGTGGTAAACCTGAGAAAGGCAGGTCGCCAATTTCCCGCTGCCGGGTCCCGGCGCCGTTACCACAACAAGGGGTTTTGTGGTTTTAATATAAGGGTTGCTTCCGAATCCCTGATCGCTGACGATATGATCCAGATCGTGGGGATAGCCGGAAATGGGCTTATGTACGTAGTATTGAATTCCCCGTGCATCCAGCACCCGCATAAACCGATCGGTGGCAGGTTGACCGGTATACTTGGTGATCAGAACGCTGTTGACCTCGATATCCATCGACTTCACCAGGTCGATCTGCCGCAGAAGATCCTGATCGTAACTAATCCCTAAGTCGGCTCGGATCTTGCTTTTTTCGATATTTTCTGCGCTGATGCAGAAAATGATCTCCACCTGCTCCCGCATACTTTGCAGCATTCGGATCTTGGCGTCCGGCGCAAAGCCGGGCAAAACCCGTGCGGCGTGGTAATCGTCGAAAAGTTTGCCGCCGAATTCCAGATATAATTTACCGTCGAACCGGGCAATACGCTTTAAAATATTTTCCCGTTGGCGAGCCATATAAAGTTCATTATCGAAGCCTTTATTAAACACGATCCTTGTCCCCCTAAACCGGAATTATCAACCTTTAAAATGATACCACAGATTTCGTTTAACTGCAATGCTCTTTTTGATAAAAAATGAAAAATTTTTTATAATATAAAAAGCGATAGAAGGAAAAAATCCTTCTATCGCATAGAGAAATTATAATTGTTTTTCAATCTCCCGGCGCAGACGCTGAATGATTTTTTTCTCCAGGCGGGAGATATAGGATTGAGAAATTCCCAGAATGTCCGCAACTTCCTTCTGGGTCATCTCCCGGTATCCGCCCAACCCGAACCGCATTTCCATGATCATCCGCTCCCGCAGCGGGATCTGCTCCAGGGCGGCGTGCAGAATTTGGCGTTCGATATCCTCCTCTAAATTGCGGGAAACGCTATCGGTATCGGTTCCCAAAATATCGGAAAGTAAGAGCTCATTTCCGTCCCAATCCACGTTCAGAGGCTCATCCAGCGAAACCTCCGCCTTTTGATTATGGGTCTTGCGTAAAAACATCAAAATTTCATTTTCAATACACCGGGAAGCATAAGTGGCAAGTTTTATGTTCTTATCGGAACGGAAGGTATTGATCGCCTTGATCAGCCCGATGGAGCCGATGGAGATGAGATCCTCCGCCGGGATGCCGGTGCTTTCAAAACGCTTGGAGATATAAACAACCAGCCGCAGATTATGCTCAATCAACTTTTGATTGGCATAGGCCTCCCCCTGATCTAAAGCCCGGATATAATCCTGCTCTTCATCCGGGTTCAAGGGCGGCGGCAGGGTCACATAGCCATTGGCATAATGAACACGCCCTGCCAGTTTTTGCAAAAGCAGAGCCAATTTCGGGTGGTAGAGAAGATAATAGCGGATGATATTCATAAGTTGCTCCAATCTCGATGTAATAAGGCCTGAAACCGTTGATCCGGCGTGAGCGTATGCGCCACGATCCCGATCAGGGCGCTCCGTTCCGATCCGTCAACGGTCAGCTTCTGCGGACGGTAAGCAAAAATCAGCGTCCGCCTGCCGGAGGCGTCGGTATAGGGTAAAAGCCGCAAATGCAGATGCGGATAGCGGGAAGAAAGGGCGGGCAGGGCGGCGGTGTCGCTATGTAAAACCGCCCGCAATAAGGGCTCCGGCAGATCCAGGCTATCCCATTGGCAAAGGATCACCGGGGTTAAGGTGATGGGATCATAGAGGGAATTGCCGGTATCCAAAAGAGCCAAAAGGTTATTGCCGTCCACGCTCAGAGTGTGCAGAAAGGTCTTTTCTTTCCTGCGCTCAAGAAAGAAGAAAAAGAGGCGAGCCATTCCGTAAAACCCGAAGGAGAGCAGTAATAAGAGCCATAAGGGCAGATCCATATAATAGATGCCGCCGGAATAAAGCATATGG
>CAZIQE010000237.1:0-2136 GCA_964541385.1 uncultured Eubacteriales bacterium
AAACAGCACCGAAAAAGTCAGCACAAAAATGGGCGCCGTATACATCAACACCACCGCCGTGGAAACCGAAGTCACCTGCATCGCAATAAAATAGCAGGTTCCCGTTCCGAATAGGCAGACGCCGATGGCAATAAAATATAAAAGATCCTTCCAATTGGTTTTAAAAGCACTTTTATCCTTCACGAGAAGATAAACACTCATCGCCAGAGCCGAAATCAGCCCCCGGGCTGTCATCAGTTGCAGGGAGGTGAACCCGTAATCCGCCAGGGTATTCACAAAAAGACCGGAAGTGCCCCAAAGCACGGCGGCCATAATAATATAAAAGGTGGCTTTTTTGGTGTTTTTCATAAATATAATCCTGAGAACGTTCTCGCTCTTTCTCGCCCTTTGCGAAATTTCAGAAATATTTCTGCACGATTTCTGAAATAAATTTTTTGCTCTTTTTTATACTTTTGGGTCATTTCAGAAATATTTCTGCAGCATTTCTGAAGGGATTTTCGTGCTTTTTCTTGCACTTTTGGGCAATTTCAGAAATATTTCTGCACATTTTCTGAAATGAGTATTTTGCCTTTTTTGGCAGTCTGGCAGACGAACAAAAAAGAGTGCCGATTTCGTCAACTCGACCCGAAGTTGTACAAAGGTACTACGAGAGGGCGAGTTGGCGAAAAGCAGAAAATTTCATTCGAAACTCGGCATCAGCCGAGTTTTTTCCTTTAAAAAGAACAATAAAAAAGAGAAGTGATTGCTTATATTGTGAAGCAATAGAAATAGGTAGTCGATTAATTATTCACTTATTTTCTGCGGTCGGTGCCTTTTTTGGCAGTCTAAACCCGGCATCGCTTGCGATGCCGGGTTTTTATAATCAATTAGTTGATTTCAACTTCCTTATGCGCTGCCGCACTTCTGTAGATCCCGTCCAGCATCTTTTGAATGGTAACTGCATCCTCCATCGGGGAGATGGGTGTTTTATGATTGTTGACGCAATCAACAAAGTGCTTGATCTCTTCTTCAAAGTAGTTTTTCTTTTCCTTCATAGGCGTGATATCGGTCAGATAGCCTGCCTCGTCCTCGGCATAGATCACAAGCGGATCGAAGGTACAGCCGGCCTTATCGCCGTAAAGCTGGGTGCCGCTCACCTCGGGGCCGTTGATCGCCCAGGCAATCTCGGCAAACAAGGTTTTGCCGCCCTCAAAACGGAAAAGAACCATTGCGGAATCTTCGGTATCGAATATGCCCCGACCCTGCTCATAGGGCGCCCATCTTTCAACGCCCTTGGTCTTGAAATCGCCGATGCGATAAGAGGTTTCGGCAGAAACGGAAACGGGCTTGGGTCGATCCATCAGATACCAGGTTCTGTCGATGGCGTGCACGCCGATATCCAAAACGGGACCGCCGCCTGCCAGCTCCTTATCGGTGAACCAGCCGCTGGGGGTTCCTCTGCGGCGCACATACTGGGTCTTGGCGGCATAGATCTCGCCGAAAACGCCCTTTTCAAAGAGTTCACGGTAGCGTTGCTGTTCGGCTCCGAAGCGGGTGACCACAGCCAACATAAAGTTGACGCCGGCTTCCTTCACGGCCTTTTCCATTTCAAGACCCTGCTTCAGATTAGCGGCCAGAGGCTTTTCGCATAGAATATCCTTGCCGGCCTTGGCGGCGGCAATACAAACGGGGGCGTGAGCGGCGGTGTAAGTACAGATATCGATATAATCAACGTCCACCTTCTCCAAAAGCTCTTCCACAGAGGCAAAATAATGAGGAATATTAAATTTCTCTGCGGCATACTTTGCACGCTCTACCACGATATCTGCAACCGCAACCACCTCCACACGATCGGTGAGGTTCGCATATGCGGGCAGGTGAGCAGACATACAAATGTTACCGGCACCCACGATACCAACTCTAAGTTTCTCAGCCATTGTTCAGCACCCTTTCCGGAACCGTTTTTTATCCGGAAATTCCTTCCTTAGATTTTATTTTTTCGGAGATTAAAAAACTTCTCCAATCTCACCAGAATTCTAACACAATGAGAACGTCATTGTCAAGAAATCAAGAAGATATTTTTTAGTTCTTTTCGGCTGTTCGGGCTTGCGTAAGGCACGCAACGCTTTCCACGTGGTGCGTTCTCGGGAAAAGATC
>CAZIQE010000238.1:0-2483 GCA_964541385.1 uncultured Eubacteriales bacterium
TTTTCCACGCCTTTTTCAAGCGCCTCGATGCAGCAATCCACCTTGGGGATCATCCCGCCGGAGATGATGCCCTCCCGGCAGAGTGCCTTCGCCTCCTCTACCGTTACTGCGGGGATCAGAGTGGCGGGATCGTCTTTATCCCGAAGAATGCCGGCAATATCGGTCATCATAATCAACCGCTCCGCCCGCAATGCGCCCGCAATGCAGGCGGCGGCGGTATCGCCGTTGATATTATAAACATTGCCCTCCTTATCGCATCCCACGGTGGAGATCACCGGGATATAGCCTTTTTCCAAAAGATCCAGCACCGGCTCGATATTCACTTGGGTCACGTTGCCCACAAATCCGAGCCGCTCATCTTTGATCTCGGCTTCGATCAACTGACCGTCCATCCCGGAAATGCCCATCGCCTTGCCGCCCTTGGTTTCCAGAAAATTCACCAGGGTTTTATTCACCTTCCCGGTCAGCACCATCTGCACGATATCAACGGTTTCCTGATCCGTATAGCGAAGTCCGTCTACAAAAACGGCTTTCTTGCCCAGTTTTTCCATCAGTTCGCTGATCTCCGGACCGCCGCCGTGAACCAAAACCACCTTGATGCCGATCAGCCAGAGCAGAACGATGTCTTCCATCACCTGCTGCTTCAATTGCTCATTGACCATCGCATTCCCGCCGTATTTCACTACAACGATCTTGCCGTTATACCGGCGGATATAGGGGAGCGCCTGGGTGAGCACCTCGGCACGCTCTGCATTTGAAAAAATCGTATTCTTCATTATGTTCTGTAATCTCCGTTTATTTTTACGTAATCATAGGTCAGATCGCATCCCCAGGCGGCGGCCGCATAGACCCCTTCGCCTAAGGTGACCAGAATCTCAATTTCCTTTTCCAGAAGGATCTCTTTGGCTTTCTCCTCTGAAAAATCCACGCCTGCGCCGTTTTTGCAAACGGTAACGGTTCCCTTGGCGGAGCGGAACGCCACGCCCACCTGATCCACATTGACCGGTGCGCCGCTATAGCCGATGGCGCAAAGCACCCGACCCCAGTTGGCATCGGCTCCGAACATCGCCGCTTTTAGAAGGCTGGAGCAGATCACGCTCTTGGCAACGGTTTTGGCGGTTTCGGGATCTGAAGCACCGGTCACTTTACATTCCAGCAGCTTGGTGGCACCTTCGCCGTCGCCCGCAATGGAGCGGCAGAGATGAACGTTCACGGTATTCAGAGCCTCCATAAAGGCATCGAAATCGGCACCCTCTTCGGTGATGCAGGGGTTGCCTGCCATTCCGTTGGCAAGCACCGTTACCATATCGTTGGTGGAGGTATCGCCGTCGATGCTGATCATATTGAAGGTGTTGGCAATATCTCCCTGCAATGCTTTTTGCAACATAGCGGGGGAGATGGCGGCATCCGTGGTGAGAAACACCAGCATCGTTGCCATATTGGGATGGATCATCCCGCTCCCCTTGGCGATGCCGCCCAGATGGCAGGTTTTCCCGCCCAATTCAAAGGAAACGGCGATCTCTTTTTTGCGGGTGTCGGTGGTCATAATCCCTTCCGCCGCCGCTTCGCCGCCCTGCGGGCTCAAGCCTGCCGCCAGAGCGGGCAAGCCTTCGGCGATGGGATGAAGTTCCAAAGGCTGACCGATCACGCCGGTGGAAGCCACCACCACGTCCTCGGCGTTGATTTTCAGTTCCTTCGCCGCCAGACTGCACATTTTTTCGGCGATCTCAAGCCCGTTCGCATTGCAGGTATTGGCGTTTCCGCTATTGCAGATCACCGCCTGCGCAATGCCGTTTTGCAGGTGGTTTTTCGTTACCTTCAAAGGCGCACCCTTCACCAGATTGGTGGTATAGACCGCCGCCGCAGAGGCGGGAGTTTCGCTGAAGATCAGCGAAAGATCGTTTTTTTCTCTATTCTTGCGGATCCCGCAATGGATCCCGTTTGCCTGAAAACCTTTGGCGGCGCAAACGCCGCCGGGAATGATTTTGATCATTTTTTAACTCCTTTAAAATTGCAAGCCGGTTGTTTCTTCAACGCCCAATAAAAGATTCATATTCTGAATGGCGGCACCGGAGGCGCCTTTGCCCAGATTATCAAAGCGAGCCACCAGCAGGATCCGCTCCTCATTGCCTGCAACGGTGATCTGCATATCGTCCCTGCCTGCCATTGCGTTGGCGGATAAAAAGCCGCCCTCGTTAACGCCGGCGTAAAAGCGGATCATCCCCTTTGCATAATGGGAGGCATAAACGGCTTCAATATCGGCTAAACCGCCCTTTAAATCTTTGCAAGAGAGCGGAACCGTAACCTCCATCCCGCAGGGAAAATCCGCAACGATGGGGCAAAAGACCGGCTTATGGGATAATCCGCAAACGGCACGCATTTCCTTCAGATGCTTATGCTGCTGCGTGAGACCGTACAGACGGGGCGCATCCAGAAGGGGCATCCGATGCGGATCCTCATATTCTGCGATCATCTTTTTGCCA
>CAZIQE010000239.1:0-2417 GCA_964541385.1 uncultured Eubacteriales bacterium
TCCCTTAAAAGGGTGCCGTAGATATATCCTTCCGCTTCGATCACGGTATCGGGATCGATGATGCAGGAGATGGCGGAGGTGAAATGAGCGGCACGGTTTTCAAAGGGCTCCATATTCTTCAAAAGCAACAGGAGCCGACCCCAATCGTCATACCCTTCTCCGCCGTAGCGGGCGGAATAGATGCCGGGCTCGCCGCCCAGAGCGTCTGCGCAGATTCCGCTATCGTCGGCAACGGTGGGAAGACCGCAGAGATCATAAACCGCCTTTGCCTTAATATAGGCGTTTTCCGCAAAGGTGGTGCCGGTTTCCTCGGCATCGCATTGAATTCCCAACTCCTTTTGAGATACGCAGGCGATGCCCAAGGGCTCCAGTATTTTCTTGAATTCCACCACTTTATGGGGATTATTGGTTGCAATTACAAATTTCTTTTCCATCAGTCCAGCACCTTATTCTGCGCCTTAAAGATCCGCTGACAACCGCCTTTCGCCAAGCCCAATAAGGTGTCTAACTGTTTTTTATCAAATTCTTCCCCTTCGGCAGTTCCCTGAATTTCAATGAAACCGCCGTTGGAGGACATAATCACGTTCATATCGGTATCGGCTTTGCTATCCTCCGAATAGCAAAGATCCACTACGGGCGTATCGCCCAGCATCCCGACAGAGATCGCCGCCACTTGCTTCTTGATGGGATCTTCTTGCAGTTTTCCTTCCTCCATCAAACGGCGGATCGCCAGAGCAAGCGCAACAAAGCCGCCGCTGATGGAAGCACAACGGGTTCCCCCATCCGCCTGGATCACATCGCAATCCACCACGATGGAGCGTTCGCCCAGCTTTGTGAGATCCACCGCTCCCCGCAAGGCACGACCGATCAACCGTTGAATTTCAGTGCTTCGGGGCGCTTGTTTTAATTTACTGATATCCCGCTTATTCCGGGTTGCTGTTGCACGGGGCAGCATGGAATATTCCGCCGTGACCCACCCTTTCCCGGTATCCAGTAAATAGGGGGGAACGGATTCCTCCACCGAGGCGGTGCAGATCACTTTCGTATTGCCCTGGCAATACAGCACGCTGCCCTCGGCGTGCATCGTGTAGTCTTTAATGATCTCGATTTTTCGCAGTTGTTTTTCGTTTCTTCCGTCTACTCTCATTGATTTATTCCTTAAAATAATGCTTTTGCAAAATCATATCCGTTGAAGGGCTGCAGATCATCCATCTGCTCGCCTACGCCGATAAACCGGATGGGCAGCCCCATTTCATTTTTCAGAGGGATCGCCATACCGCCTTTGGCGGTGCCATCCAGCTTGGTGAGTACCACGCCCGTCAGGGGCGTTACCTTTTTGAATTCCGAGGCCTGATTCATTGCATTCTGACCGGTGGTGGCATCCAAGACCAAAAGGCACTCCACATCCGCTTCCGGCAACTGGGTTTGAATGACCTTTTGAATTTTGCCGAGCTCGTTCATCAGATTGACCTTATTATGCAGCCGACCGGCGGTATCGCAGATGATCAAATCGCAATTCCTTGCCTTTGCCGCCTGAATGGTATCAAAAACAACGGCGGCGGGATCCGCCCCCTGCCGGTTTTTGATGATATCCACCCCGACCCGCTCAGCCCATGCCGACAATTGCTCGGCGGCGGCGGCACGGAAGGTATCGGCGGCACCGAAGATCACCTTTTTGCCCTGATCCTTATAGATTTTTGCCAGTTTTGCGGCGGTTGTGGTCTTCCCCACTCCGTTCACGCCGATCATCAAAATTAAGGACGGTTTACTTTCCAATTTTATCGGAGAAACCTCCTCTGTCATCATCGAACCGATGATCTCCACCAACTGGGTTTTGATCTCCTCCGGTTTGGTGATCCGCCCCTGCTTGACCTCTTTTTTAAGCCGCTCGATGATCTCCACGGTGGTATCGACCCCGATATCCGCCATAATCAGCGCTTCCTCCAATTCCTCGAAAAGATCCTCATCGATCTTGCCGAAAGCCGCCAGAACCGAATCGATTCTTTCGCTGATATTTTTTGAGGTTTTGGATAGACCCTGTTTCAGTTTTTCAAAAAAGCCCATATAAACTCCTAAATCTTTAATTGCTCGGCAATTTCGTTTACATTGATGGTAAGTAGTTTGGAAATCCCCTGCTCCGGCATCGTGACGCCGTAAAGAACGTCTGCCTCTTCCATCGTACCCCGCCGGTGCGTGATACAAACAAATTGCGTATTTTCGCAATAGCGGCGCATATAGGAAGCAAAACGGGATACGTTCACGTCGTCCAGAGCCGCCTCGATCTCATCCACCACGCAGAAGGGGGCGGGTCGGATCTTCAAAATCGCAAAGTAAAGGCAGATGGCTGTGAACGCACGCTCTCCGCCGGAAAGCGATACCAGATTTTTAATGATCTTGCCCGGAGGAGCCGCTTTCAC
>CAZIQE010000240.1:0-1640 GCA_964541385.1 uncultured Eubacteriales bacterium
ACGCCTTCATCGGTGAATTCAAGCGTTAATCCGCAATGCTTGATTTTGTCCTGATCCCTCCCGCTGTTTCTTCCGCAATAGACGAGCGTATCACGGTATTTTTCATCGAAAAAGGAAAGGGAATAACCGCTTTGCTTTTCCAGAAAAGAATAGGTATAGCGTTCGGGACGAACGTAGATCTGCGATACGGTTTTTCCGAAAAGAATTCCGAAGGAGCCGTAGCTGGCGGTCATGGTGTTACACTTTTCAGGATCACCGGCGGTGATCAACATCCAATCATTATTAATTAAAGGGAAAATTTTTTCGTTGAATTCGTTGGGTTGAATTTGTTTCATAATGATACCTCCATTCTATCATTTATTATACGGGTTTTATTTCCGGAATTCAACTTTTATTTTTGAAACTCATAGGATGAAATGGTGTACTATAGGGAGGTGATCCTTTTTGGAATACTCTGTTAAAAGCGCAACCTACGCTATGAGAGGAAAGCAATTATTAATTGAAAACGGTATAAGAGCCGGCGTTGGAAAGCACTTAAAGGAGACCGGCTGCGAATATTTTTTGAAGGTTCCGGAACGAAATGCGGAGGCTGCAAAAGAAATATTGATCAAGAATAATATTATGGCTTGAGGTGGTAAATGTGGTTTATCTTGATAATGGCGCTTCTTCACATCCAAAACCTCATTGTGTGATTCAGGCAATGGCAAGTTGGATGAATCATAATGGCGCAAATCCGGGGAGGAGCGGCCACCGTTTATCAATGGAGGCCGCCGAATTGGTCTACAACACCCGTATGGCTTTTTCCAAAATGTTCGGTGTTAGCGATCTCGAAAAAATTATATTGGTTCCCAGCGCAACTTATGCGTTAAACACGGTTTTACTGGGTTTATTTAAACCGGGCGATCACGTCATTACAACCGATCTGGAGCATAACAGCGTTTTGCGTCCTTTATGGCATCTCAGAAAGAAGGGTGTCGACGTTACCATTGTATCCGTAGATTTTTTTGACGATGAAAAGACGGTTGACGTTATGATGGAAAAAATCAGACCAAATACCAAAGCGATTGTTTGCACGCAATGCTCAAACGTCTGCGGCTATAAGATGCCGATCGAGCGGATTTCATCCAGAAAACCAGAAAGCATTTATTTGATCGTAGACGGAGCGCAGGGAGCGGGCATCATTGAAACAGACGTTACAAAAATGGGGATTGATTATTATTGTGCGCCCTCTCATAAAGGCTTAATGGGTCCGCAGGGCGGTGGTTTGCTGGTATTGAATAATACGCCGCCTGAGCCGCTTGTTTTCGGAGGAACCGGAACAGAGAGCGTGCATTTTGAACAGCCAAGCACGCTGCCGGAAAAGCTGGAAAGCGGAACGCTTTCTGCGCCGATCTGTGCAGGGATGCTGGCAGGCGCAAAGTATTTGCAGGAAATCGGTTTTGATAAGATTTATAAACGCAAAACCGAAATGACGGCATACGCATATGATGCCTTAACGTCGGTTCATAATATAGAATTGTATATGAAGCCTGTAAAGGAAAAATGCTTGAGTGTTATTCCGTTTAATATGGTGGGAAAGACTTCGGATGAAGTGGCGTCCTTCTTAAATGAAAGCGAAATATGTGTAAGGAGCGGCCTTC
>CAZIQE010000241.1:0-3984 GCA_964541385.1 uncultured Eubacteriales bacterium
ATAATAAGAGATCACCCCGTTCACCTGGTTCAGAAGCGCTTCAACAGCCTTGGTAGCCTCCTGCATTTTTATAACGTTTTCATTTTCGGAGATCCTGGCATAAACGGCTTTCACCCGTTCCTCCACCTCAGCAATGCGATCAGCATCCTGCTCCTCGGAGCCGGTCAAGCTCATCAGGGTCATTTTATGAAGATTAAACTCCTTCACCAGCTTTTGAAGCTCTTCATCCGTATCATAAGCAATTTTTGCCTGATTATATTTCTTAACTGCTTCGCTCTCTTGAATCAAAGCGCCCAATTCTTTGGTTTTTTCAATAATATTTTGCATTTTTTACTCCTTTATTTTCCCGTCTAAAGACCAGGATTTTGCTTTCGTAACGGTTACTTCGCAGAATTCCCCGATCAGATCGGGTGAACCGGCAAAATCCACCGTTTTTCCGCCCTCTGTTTTTCCGCTCAAAATATTCGGATTGTTTTTGCTGACAGACTCAACAAAAACCTTCACCGTTTTCCCCTCCAAAAGCTTGTTTTTCTTCAAGCAATTGGTATGCTGAAGCGCCAATAAACGGTCAAACCGTTCCTTTTTCACTTCCTCCGGAATCTGATGCTCGGCTGTTGCCGCTTTCGTACCGGTTCTTTTGGAATAGAGAAACGTATAAAGATTATCAAATTCAACCTTTGCAACAAGATCCATTGTTGCTTGGAAATCCTCTTCCGTTTCCCCCGGAAAACCAACGATCACGTCGCTGGTGATCACCACGTCCGGCATCACTTTTCGGGCATACTCAATCAAGCCGTAATAGGATTCCGCCGTATAGCAACGGTTCATTTCTTTTAAAATACGGTTACTGCCGGATTGAAACGGCAGCTGCAGTTGATGGCATATCTTTCGAGAATTTGCCATCGTATCCAGTAACTTAATACTGCAATCCTTCGGATGGCTGGTGGTGAAACGGATCCAGAAATCGCCTTCGATTTTATCGATCTCCGCTAATAAATCAGCAAAATCCGGCTCTCCCGGCAGATCATGTCCATAAGAATTCACATTCTGCCCTAAAAGATTGATATCCCGATAACCCTGCGCAACTAATTCCCGCACTTCCTTAATGATCTCTTCGCTTCTGCGGCTGCGCTCTCTGCCACGCACGTAAGGAACAATGCAATAAGTGCAAAAATTATTGCATCCGTACATAACCGTGACCCACGCCTTTCGGTGATCGTTACGAACCACCGGAATATCTTCTTCAATTTTTAAATGCTCTTCCCTCGTAAAGAATCTCTTTCGGCTTAAAAGAACCTTTTCCATCATATGGGGAAGCTCGGGAATCATTGAGGGGCCGAAAACAATATCAACGTGTTTATACTTTTCCTTAATCACATTTTGTACTGTTTCCTGCTGCATCATACAGCCGCATAAAATGATCAGCATATCGGGTTTGGCTTTTTTTAATGATTTTAATGCACCCACGTTCCCGAATACCTTTAATTCGGCATGCTCCCGAACCGCACAAGTGTTAAATAAGATCAAATCCGCTTCATCCGTACACTCCGTCAGGGAATATCCCATTGCTGCCAAAAGACCCTGGATCCGTTCGCTATCCGCAATATTTTGCTGGCACCCATAGGTGCGAACGCAAGCCAGAGGACGTTTATTCTTAACGGCGATCATTTCGTGAACACGTTCCATACAATCCAGGCGATTTTGATCTATATTCTGTTGAATTTCAACCATTCCCATTACACATATTACTCCAGTTTATTTAACTGAATTATAACATAAATAATAGAATATGTCTATATAAAATATAAATAAAAAACAGCACAGAAAGAAAACTTTACTGTGCTGCATTTTGATCTATTAAATTATTCGGAAACTTCCTCAGCAGGAGCCTCTTCAACGGGAGCTTCTTCTGCAGGCGCTTCCTCTACGGGAGCCACCTCCACAGGAGCTTCCTCGGCAGGAGCTTCTTCAACGGGAGCTTCCTCAACGGGAGCCTCATCGTTTGCAACGTCGGCAGAGGCTTCAGCCGCTTCCTTCTCTTCCATCAAAGCACGAATGGAAAGACCAACCTTTTGGGTTTCTTCATTGATATCAACAATCTTTACTTCTACTTCATCGCCGACCTTTAAAGCATCAGCCGGTTTAGCGATATGCTTCGTGCTGATCTGTGAAATATGAATCAAACCGTCAACGCCGTCGATAATGCGAGCGAAAGCACCGAAGGGCATCAAATTCATAATTTTAACGGTAGTAACGTCGCCAACGCTATACTGATTGGTGAATAGAACAAAAGGATTATCCTCAGCCTTTTTATAGCCTAAAGAAATCTTTTTCTTTTCCTCATCAATTGCCTTGATATAAACGTCCACTTCGTCGCCAACGTTCATAACGTCGCTGGGATGCTTGATCTTCTTCCAGGACATTTCGGTAATATGCAGCAAACCGTCAACACCGCCCAGATCAATGAATGCGCCAAAGGTGGTGAGAGATTTCACAACGCCGATATAACGGTTGCCAACGGCGGCATTATTCCAAAACTCCTTACGAGCCGCCTTGCGCTTTTCAGCTTCCAGAGCCCGCATAGAGCCAATCACTTTTTTACGACCGCGAACGGTGGAGATCTCAACGATCTGAAGTTCAACGGTTTCATTCATCATCGTATCAAAATCAAAGCTGCGGGGCTTGCCGGATAAAGACTTGGGAACGAAGATCCGGGAGCCATCAACGTTAACCGTTAAGCCGCCATTGGTAACTTCGATCACCTTGCCTTCCAAGGTAGCCTTTTCTTCGCATGCTTTTTCCAATTTTTCAAAGCCTGCCATTGCATCCACTTTCTTTTTAGAAAGTGCAACCGTGCCTTCAATATCATTCACCCGCAAAGCGATACACTCAACCTCATCGCCCACTTTAACGGCAGTCATCAGATCTACAGAAGCATCTGCAGAGAAATTATCCTTCGTGATGAAGCCGGAATACTTGGTGCCGAGATCAATCTTGACTTCGGAAGCATTCACACCCACAACGATGCCCTTTACTCTATCTCCATTACTAATTACTTTGAAGGAATTTTCGAGCATCTGCTCAAAGGTCATTTCTTCCTCTACCAAGTTGACGTTTTGTTCCGACATAATACGTTTTACCTCCTCGATGATACAGACAGGGGTGGAAGCCCCGCCTGCAATACCAATCCTCTCTTTATATAATAAATTTATTGGTACCTCATTTGCTTGCTCGATCAAAACCGAGCATGGACAAGCCTTTTTTGAAATCTCTAAAAGCTTGGCCGTGTTTGAGCTCTCCCGACCGCCGACAATGATCATCGCATCGCTTTCGGCGGCTAAAGCAGCCGTTTCCTGCTGCCGGATCTGAGTCGCTTTACATATTGTATCATATAATTTTAGATTTTCAAAGTTTTTTTTGAGAATTTTTTTACATTTTTCATATTCGGTTAAATTGAATGTGGTTTGCCAAACAACTACTATGTAATTTGACGAAAAATTTTTCAATTTTTCGCATAATTGTTCCAAATCTTCTCCGTTACGGAAGACAAACGTGCGCTCATTTCCGTAGCTGCGGATCCCGATTACCTCCGGATGATCTGGATTTCCGCCGATCAAAACAACGTTTTCATTTTCATCGTTCACAATTTTTTGAATCTTTTCAACAAATGGGCAGGTTGCATTGATGAAATGCCGATCGGTGTTTTTAAGATAAGCCAGATCTTCTTTGGGAATTCCGTGGGCACGAATAACGGCATACCCCTCCTTCGGAACCTCATAAACACTTTCAACAATACTTACGCCCTGATTTTCCATCTCGGAAATGATCTGCGGATTATGTATGATGGGGCCAATGGTAAAGATCGGTCTATGACCACTGGCAATTTCATTTTTCAAAAGATCAATGGCTCTTGAAACGCCGAAGCAAAAACCGGCGTGAGGGATCGTGCGAATTTCCATTATTTCAATTTCTCCGTCACCGTCT
>CAZIQE010000242.1:0-3478 GCA_964541385.1 uncultured Eubacteriales bacterium
CGTCGGCTCCCAATTCGTTTTCCCTCAAATAGCGGATCACCATAAAAACAGCAGAGGCAAAGGCACCGAAGGTCACCCCCAAGATCCCGCCGCATGCGAGACTCATCGGATCGTTGATCCCTTTCAGCACCATAACAGCCACCACGCCTAAACCCACCAATTTGAAGGCGGCCTCAATCACCTGGTAGACCGCCGAAGGGGTCATACATTTATACCCCTGAAAATATCCCTTGATGGTAGAGGAAACCGCCACCAGGAAGATCGAAGGGGCGATGATCGCCAGGCAATAGTTGATGGTTTCATTTTGCAAAAGTCGGTTTAAGGGCTCAATAAAGAGGATCATTGCCATCATCAGAATAAAGCCGATAACGGCGAAAATGATACTCGATAGCTTCAGGATCTTTCGGGGCTCCTTCAGCCGCTTTTGCACCAGAGATTCGCTCACCAGCTTTGCAACCGCAATGGGAACCCCTGCGGTGGAAAGAACATAGAGCAGGGAATAGAACTGGTAAGCGTCGTTATAATAACTCATCCCCACGGTATCAACCAGATTGGAAAGCGGAATCTTATAAATGGCGCCGATGATCTTCACTAAAATATTGGAAACGCTCAAAATCAACGCACCGCTTAAAAAATTCTTTTGAACTTTAGACAAAACTAAACCCTCCGCCTTATTTCACTTCGCATCCGCAATAGGGGCAGAAGGAATGATCCTTGCCAACGCCCTTGCCGCAGCCGGGGCAGGTTTTCTGATTTCGAATCGCCTGTTTGGTTTCTTCTTTTTCCTGCATTGCTTCTTTTAAGGCAGAAATTTCTTCAACATATTGATTGATCTCTTCGGCTGTATCGGCTTCGGTGGTGTGGGCGTTATAAACGGCCTTCCCGATCTCTTTGTATAATTGATCGATTTTAGTACGTATCTCCGCAACATTCCAGGTTGCAACGGTATAGTCCTTTGCTTTTGTTGCCTTATCCACCAGAAAATCACCGGCCTTTTTAGCCTCCAGCGTAATTTGATCTAAAATATCCATAATTATAGCCTCCAAAGATGTATTTATAATATTATATCCTTAATTTAAAAAGTAGTCAAGAAAAACGATGACTCTCCTTAAAAAAACGAAAGAAGCCACCGTCTTGCGACGATGGCTCTTCCGTTTGCATTAAAAATAGGAGGGGGATAAGATAAGGTTTCCCTTATCTTGGCATTAGTATACCACAGTAAAATCGGAAATGTGTTAGGAAACTGTGAATAAACTCTCAACAAAGATGAATAAATTGTGAATGCGTGGTTTTAATGCTTTTTTCGCGCCCGAAGATCTTTAAAAAATTGCCGCAGGATCTCGCCGCATTCCGCTTCTAAAACGCCCTGTTCCACTTCCGGATGATGATTCCACGGATATTCTGTCAGATTCATAACGCTGCCCATGGCGCCGCCCTTCGGATCCGGCGCACCGATCACTACCTTTCGGATGCGGGTATTGATGATCGCCCCGGTACACATCGGGCAGGGCTCCAAGGTTACGTAAAGGGTGCAATCCTCCAACCGCCAGGAATTCAGTTTTCTGCAGGCACGCCGGATGGCGGTCAGTTCAGCGTGGGCAAGACCGTTTTGATCGGTTTCCCGCCGGTTATAGCCCCTTGCAATGATTTCTCCGTTCCGAACAATCACAGCGCCTACCGGCACTTCGCCGATGGAAGCCGCTTTTTTCGCCTGCCGCAGGGCTTCCCGCATATATTTTTCATTCATAATCTCAACTCCTGCCTCTATGATATAAAATAAAAGGAAAAATGTAAAGAATTTTCTTAAAATGCTTTACTTTATAAAGGAAATTTGTTATCATAGAATATCGAATGAAAGAGAGGGATGAAACGTGAATATTGCGGTACTGTTCGGTGGAAAATCATCGGAACACGAAGTATCATGCAGCTCGGTATGTAATGTTTTAAACCTATTGCAGGATGAAAAATATAAGATTTATAAAATCGGGATCACCAAAGACGGTGCCTGGCTTTTAACGCAAGCCTCGAATGAGGAGATCAAAAGCGGTGCCTGGGAAAGGCGAGCCGATAATGAACCGGCATGGATTTTGCCGGATCCCACGGTAAAAGGCTTGCGGACTGCCGACGGTAAAGTGATCGGCATCGACGTTGCTTGCCCCATTCTGCACGGCAAAAACGGCGAGGACGGCACAATAGCGGCTTTGTTCCAACTGGCGGGGATCCCCCAGATCTCCACCACGATGACCAGCGGTGCCAACTCGATGGATAAAGGGCTCACCAAGCTGATCTGCGAAAAGGCGGGTGTACCCCAGGCGGATTGGGTGATGCTTTATCGCCGGGAGCTGGCTGATTTGGAAAATGCCGTGCAAAAGGTGGAAAGGAAATTGCCTTACCCCGTGTTTGTGAAACCGGCGAGCGCCGGCAGCAGCGTGGGGATCACCAAATGCCATAACCGCAGGGAATTGGAAGAAGGCTTGCTCCTTGCGGCGGAACACGATTTTAAAATTATTGTGGAAGAAACGGTCGTCGGTCAGGAAATCGAAGTGGCTGTTTTGGGCAACGAAGCCCTTTTTGCTTCCGTTCCCGGCGAGATCGCCGCAACGGCAGAGTTTTATAGCTATGATGCCAAATATAACGATGCATCTTCTGCATTGTATATTCCCGCCCGCCTGGAGCCTCAGGTTCTGGAGCGTGTAAAGGAAGAAGCCTTAACAGTATTTCGTGCGATGGAATGTGTCGGGTTTGCCCGGGTGGATTTCTTTGTGAAGAAAAACGGCGAAATCATCTTTAATGAGCTCAACACCATCCCCGGCTTTACCGATATCAGTATGTACCCGAAGTTAATGGCAGCCTCCGGCATTGACGGCGTTTCCCTGCTTAGAAAACTCCTTACGCTGGCCATTGAAAGAAAGGATCAAAAATGAACGAATCCAATCTTCCCATCGGGGTGTTCGATAGCGGCCTCGGCGGGCTAACCGCCCTTCATCGGCTGCAGCAGGATCTGCCCCATGAGGATTTCATCTTTTTCGGCGATACCGCCCGGGTTCCTTATGGGGGCAGGGATCGGGAAACGCTGCGCCGCTTCGCTATGGAAGACATTGCGTTGCTTCGCTCCCATCGGGTCAAGGCGATTCTGGTAGCTTGCGGAACCATCTCTTCAACGGTGCTGGAGGAGCTGCAAAAGGAACTGGATTTTCCTTTGATCGGCGTGGTGGAAAGTGCCGCCGATGCCGCCGCTTCCGCAACCGAGAATCGCAGAGTGGGGATCTGGGCAACGCCTGTTTCCATTGCCGCCGGAGCCTATGTTCGCCGTCTGGAACGAAGAAATATCAAAAATACGCTGGGGATCCCTTGCCCTAAATTGGTGCCTTTGATCGAAGCGGGGCATACCTCCCGCCGGGATGAGGAACTGAACGCCGCCATCGATGCCTATTTAAAACCCATCGAGGAATTCGGGGTCGATACCTTGATTCTGGGC
>CAZIQE010000243.1:0-7688 GCA_964541385.1 uncultured Eubacteriales bacterium
TGTTCCACCTCTTCGTCGGTGGCTTCCGGGCAGCCGAACCGAATGTTATCGGCAACGGTGCCGCTGAAAAGCTCACTCTTCTGCAAAACAACGGTGATATGCTCCCGAATGGATTCCAGGCTGTATTCCCGGATCGGATGCTCCCCCAGAAGGATTTGACCCTCGGTGGCATCATAAAACCGGGTCATCAGATGGATCAGGGAAGATTTTCCGGAGCCCGTCGCCCCTAAAATGGCAAGATTTTCGCCGGGCTCCACGGTGAGCGTGATTTCCTTTAAAACCGGATGATCCTCAAAGCCGGGATAGTGGAAGGAAACCCCTTGGAATGAGATCGGCTCCCTGCCCTGCATCTGCCGCCCGCCGCCCTCGATCACGGGCGTGCTCTCCAAAACCTCCTGCAGCCGTTTCCCGCTGGCTCTGCCCCGGGCGATCGATTGAAACATCATACTCACCATCATCATTGCATGGAGGATCTGGGTATTATAGGTGATGGCTGCCATCACCGTTCCAACCTTCATTGCCCCCGCCTGCACCTGCAGCCCGCCCAGATAGATGAGCGCAACAACCGAGAGGTTCATAATCAAAGAGAGCAGGGGAGAAAGCCGTGCCAGAATATAGGCGACCCTTAAATTCATCCCGGTGAGGTTTTCATTGGCTTCATTGAAGCGGCTGATTTCCCGTTCCTCCTGCACGTATGCCTTCACCATCCGGGCGCCGCTCACGTTTTCCTGCATCACGTTATTCACCTGATCCAGCCGCTTCTGCACCTTTTCATAAAGGGGATTGGTTGCCCGCAGAACCATTAAAATCAAGAGTAATTGCAGGGGCATGGAGCAGAGAAGGATCAGCCCGAATTTCAAGTCCAGCGTCAATAGCATAATGATCCCGCCGATAAACATCATCCCGGAACGCACAAACATCCTGAGGCATTGCTCCACGAAATGCTGCATCTGGGTGATATCGTTGGTGAGGCGGGTGATCAGCGAGCCGGTGGTAAACCGGTCGGTCTGCTGAAAAGAAAGGCTCATAGCACTTTTGAAAACGTCTTTGCGCAGGTCGCATCCGAAATTTTGGGAGGTGAGGCTGGCGAAAACGCCGCAGGAGAAGCCTGAAAGCCCGCCCAGCGCCACGATCAGCAGCATTTTTAAGCCTACATTGATCAATAGGCTTGTATCCCCGCCCAAAACCCCTTCATTCACCAATCGGCTCATCAGCCGGGGCTGGCAGAGATCGGCTGAAACCTCGCCGATCATCGCCAACGGCGTTAAAATTGCCCAAAACCAATAGGGCTTCAGATAACGGATCAATTTTCTCATTTTAAAGTCCTTTTTAATAAATAATCTGAATTTAATTATATATTATCAGAAAAAAATGTCAACCGATCATTGAAAACCGCTCATTACTATGGTAAAATTACATCGTTATAATGCATTGCGATGTCATAAGGAGAAATAGAAATGGAACAGTTAATGAACGTTGAAAAAGAGCAGGCACTCTGCCGCAGGATCACCGATGAAATGAAAAAGGTGATCGTGGGCAAGGATGCGCAATTGCGGATGCTTTTGATCTGTCTTCTTTCAAAGGGGCATATTCTGATCGAGGACGTTCCCGGCGTTGGGAAAACAACCGCCGCTTCCGCTATGGCACGGGCAACCGGCTTGGATTGCAAAAGGGTTCAGTTCACCCCCGACGTTATGGCAACCGATATTTCGGGCTTCACCGCCCCGGATGCCAAAACCGGCGAGTTTACTTATAAGCCCGGCGTTTGTATGACGAATATTCTGATCGCAGATGAAATCAACAGAACCTCCCCCAAAACTCAGTCCGCCCTTCTGGAGGTGATGGAGGAGCGGCAGGTAACGGTGGACGGTACCACTTATCCGCTGCCCGATCCCTTTATGGTCGTTGCCACCCAGAACCCGGTGGGCTATATCGGCACCTATCCTCTGCCCGAGGCGCAGTTGGATCGTTTTCTGATGAAGATGAGTATGGGTTACCCTTCCGCATCCGAAGAAATGCGGATCATCAGCGACCGCCACGGTGAAAACCCTCTGAACGCCGTTGTGGCGGTTTCCAGCCCCGAGGAGATCGTGGCAATGCAGAAAACGGTGGAGCAGATCCACGTGGATGATGCGGTTTTGGATTATATCGTTCAGTTGGTTTGCGCCACCCGTGGCAATCATCTGATCAGCCTGGCGGCCTCGCCCCGTGCCTCCCTTGCCTTGATGCGGGCGGCTTGTGCGGCGGCGATGCTGGATGGCAGAACCTATGTGATCCCCCGGGATGTGAATGAAATGTATAACGCCATTCTGAGCCACCGTATTATGCTGGCGCCCGAGGCGAAGATCGAGCGGATGACCGCCTCCGAGCTGCTCGCCTCTTTAAAGGATACGGTGAAAGCACCGATCGTGAAATAAGGTGCGATTATGACCCGTTCAAGATTGATTTATCTGGCATTATTGATCTTTTCCTTTATCTTTTCCCAAGCCCTCTATGACTCTATTTCTCTTTTTACGCTGGCGATTGTTTTGCTGATCCCCATCATTTCCTTTTTATGCCTGATGATCAGCCTGGCTCTGGTGAAGATCTCCTTGGAGCCGTTGCCCGCCCGGGAGGAGCGGCTGAAGCCCTTTGCCATTCGGCTGAAGATCATCAGCAAAACGCCGGTGATGCTCCCGATGATGAAGTTTTTTATGCGGGTGAGCAATCCCGAGGGCGATCAATCGGTGGAGGGCTACACGGTTGTGCAATACCGGGCGTTCGGCACCACCGAGCTGGAAATCCCCCAGCAATTCAAGGTGCGGGGCGTTTATAAGGTGGGGGCAGAGAGTGTTGTTTTTTATGATTTTCTGCGCCTGTTCAGCGTGCGCCGCAAATTGAACGGCACCGAAACGATGGTTGTGGAGCCCCGGAGCATGAAAATGGATCTGACGGTTCAAACCTCCCGGGAGGAGCAGGAAAACACCGTAACGGTCGGCGGAGAAGAATCCAAAAGCAACGGTGATATGGCGGGGATCCGGGAATTTAATGAATATGATACCCTGCGCCGGGTGCATTGGAAGCTTTCGGCACGGCTCTCGAAAATGGTCGTAAAAACCTATTGGGAGAATTCCTGCGATAACGTGATGATTCTGGCAGATCTTTTTCCCTATGAGGAGGATCGGCGCACCAATCGGCATCTAACAGACTGCGTGGTGGAGCTCACCAATCAGATCACCGGGATGCTCGCCAAAAACGACGTGCGCTGCACCTTGGGCTACGCAAACTTTGATTCGATGCTCTATCTGCAAAGTATTTCCACGCCGGAGGAGCAGATCAATGCTTTAAAAACCTTTTCGATGAGCCCGATGATGGAAAGCGGCACGCTGCAGGAATCCTTAAGCTCTCTGGATTTTTCCGCATTAAACGGCGGAACGCTTTATATCGTGACCTCTATGCCCGCAGACGATCTGCGGGATTGTATGGAATCCTATGCGCCGGGGCTAAACTGCGACGTGGAAATTTTAGCGATCCGCCCGCAGCCTGAAGCGGAGCAAACTCCCAACACAAAGATCTTTACCTTGGCAGAATTGGAAGAATGCAAATGATGAAATTAAAGCAAAAAAAAGAAAAACCGATCCCGGTGAAGGGAACGGTAAGGATGAGCGGCAAAGGGAAGAAGCGGGGCGTCTATCTGGAGATTTTGCTCCTTTATACCGGGCTTTTGGGCTATCTCTTCTGCAACGCAACGGCATTGGATATGGGCATCTCTCCCATCGTACTGATTCTGATCGCCGCTCTCTCCTTCGGCGGAATGATTCTGATCACCTGGTATAAGCGGGTGTTTTTCGGCGTTCTGGGCGGCTTGGCGGCTCTGGCTCTGGCGGCGTTCCCTCTCACGGTGAAAATCCTGAAAAGCCTGGGGAATTCCCTTCTGATCTGCTATAACTATATCCTCTACCTCTTGGGATCCCAGGAACACTATGAAAGCTATCTCGATTATATGACAATGGATCTATCCGGTCTATTAAATAATCGGGTTTTGCTGGAACGCCGTTTCTTATCGGTGATCATTCTGCTTTCCATCGTGGCGGCGGTCTTTTTTGCGCTGGCACTTTTCAAAAGAATCCCCATTATGGTGGCGTTTCTGGTGCCCGGCATCGGGCTGGTGCCTCTTTTCTATTACGGTATTGTGCCGCATTATATTGCGTTCAGCGTTTTTATGTCCGCCCTGATCGGCTGCTATGGGCAGAGCGTTGTTCAGCAAATGAGCCGTCGGCGGGATCATAAAGTCAAAAAAAGCGGCGATGCCCGCAAAACGAAAAAAGAAAAAAAGCCTCTCACCGCCGAGAAGCGGTTTGAATTCGCTTCCCGAAGCGGAAGCTTCGGCGTGATCATTGCCGCTTTGATGCTCTTGGTCACGATCGGAACGGCGGCGTTTATCTATAGCCGCCCCATTCTGGAATTGGAGCAGGTGCGGAAGAAGATCGATAACGTTTCCATGCAGATGATGAACGTGATCTTCCGGAAGCCCTATGAAAAGCAGGAGAACGTGGCGGGGTATATGGAAGAGGGCGAATTATTGGGGTTAGGTGCGCCCACCTTCCGGCATTTGAAGGTGGGAACCGTTTCTTCCAAAACCTCCAATCCGGTTTATCTCCGCTATCAAACGGGCATCCATTTAACCGAGCAGGGTTGGAGCGTTGCGGATGCGGACTATAATGAGGAATTTGAAGAATCGGTTGGATTTAACTTCTGCGAATATACCCAGTATTATAATTATATGCGGCTGGTTTCCCCCAAGGGCGATCCGTTAACGGCGGGCATCGATAATACGGATAGTGAGGAGCTGGGCTACCTCACCGGGCAGGTCACCTTCCGCCCGGAATATAAGGTGAGCAATTTGCTGGGCTTGCCCTATGGCGCAACCGCCCAAACGCCGCTGAGCGATTATACGGAGCTGGAGCGGGTCAACGATACCCTTCTTTATCATCATGATGAGCCGGAGCGGCGGGCATATACGTTCCGCACCGCCGCCCCGGTGATGACCAGTAAGGTTTATCTGACCAATTTCAATTCCCTCTGGAACGGCTATATGAATCTGCGTGCCGTCCACTCCGAAGGGGATCCGTATATGAATCAGGAGGGGATCTACAGCTCGTTTGTTTATCGCCATTATCTGGATCAGCCGGAGAAGCTCAGCAGGGTCGTTGGGGATCTGGCGGAGGAAATTGCCGCTCCCTATAAAAACCGATTGGAGAAGGTGCAGGCGATTGAGCGGTATCTGAATTCGAACTATACCTATTCCAAGGTGCGGCACCGGCTGAGCCGAAAAGACGGTTCTGCGGCGGATTCCTATGATTATATCAATTATTTCCTGTTCCAGAACGAGAAAAAAGAAGGTCATTGCACCCTTTTCGCCAGCGCAATGGTGGCAATGCTCCGGGAGCTGAGCATCCCCGCCCGGCTCGCAACCGGCTACTATGTTTCCACCCAAATGCTGGATCTGGAAAGCTATGCCGCAAACGTATACGATGATAATTATCACGCCTGGGTGGAGGTTTATTTCGAAGGAGCCGGCTGGCTGCCCTTCGAGCCAACGCCCGGCTTCGGCGATGCCCGAAACTACTTCCTATTGGAAGAGCGGGATAAGGGCGAAGACCCCGAAAAAGAAGCGAACGTGAAGATCGTTTACGTGGATCCTCCCCCGGGCTGGGTGAAATTCACCAACGAATTGCCCGACCCCACGGGAATCGAAACCAACGATGAAACGCTGCATAATCAATACCTGAGCAATCTTTTTAATAAAAAGATGCGGGGTCTGATCCGGGTGATTGAAATCATCCTGCTGGTGCTCCTTTTCATTGCCGCCGCTATGATCACGGCGGAGATTCTGCGAAAGAGGGCACTTAGAAGAATCCGAAAGGGCGATCCCGGCGTCGGGATCAAGCGGGGCTATTTCCTCGTCCTGCGATTATTGCAACTGCGTGGCTTTAAGTTCTTCGAAGGGGAGCTCTTGGAGGATTACGCCAAGCGAGCCGATAATCTGAAAATTGTGCAGGATGGTTCGCTGGCGGCGATCATACCTGTTTTCCAAAAGGTGCTCTATTCGGATCTGCCCGCAACCGAGGAAGAGCGGGCGGCAGTTCTATCTTATGTGAAAGCCCTGGATCGGGCGGTTTTCCGCAAAGCAAATCCCTTTAAGGCATTTTGCTATAAATGGATCTTGAGCCGAAAACCCCGCCATAAAGGCTTGATTTGGAATTTTGTATGAAAAGCTTTACGATAACGAAAAACGATGCCGACCAACGGTTAGATAAGTTTCTTTTGAAGATCGCAGGAAACCTGAGCCCTTCTCTGATGTATAAGTATCTGAGGAAAAAAGCCATCAAGGTGAACGGCAAAAGAGCCGAAGGAAACACCCGCCTTAAGGAAGGGGATCTGGTGGAACTTTATATCAACGATGAGTTTTTCACCGAAAAAAGCGCAGATTTCCGGCAGATCGGCTATCGTCCTTCCTTAAACGTGATCTATGAAGATGAAAATCTGATGCTGGTGGATAAAAAGCCCGGCGTGCCGGTTCACGCCGATGCCCACGGCGCACGGGATACCCTGATTAATCATATCCTTCTTTATCTTTATGAGAAAGGGGAATATGATCCCCGGAAGGAACTTTCCTTCACGCCGGCGCTTTGCAACCGTCTGGATAAAAATACCGGCGGGATCGTGATCGTGGCAAAAAATGCCGCCGCCGGCAGGGCTCTCTATGAGATCGTGAAATACCGGCAGGTGGAAAAGCGGTATCTGGCTCTGGCATTGGGGAATTTCCGGGAAAAGCAGGCAACGTTAAAGGCGTATTTGCAAAAAGACAGCAAAGAAAATAAGGTGCAGGTTGCGGATGCTCCAAGGGAGGGCTATAAAGAAATTCTCACCCGCTATCGGGTATTGAAAGAGAAACCCGGCCTTTCGTTGATGGAGGTGGAATTGATCACCGGGCGAACCCACCAAATCCGGGCGCATCTGGCGCATATCGGTCATCCGGTGGCGGGGGATCTGAAATACGGAACCGCCTCCGCCAATAAAGGGCTGCCCTTTAAGCATCAGGCACTCTATGCCTATTCCTTGGAATTCAAGCTGCCGCCGGAGCACTTCCTTTCCTATCTCAACGGCAGAGTATTTAAAGTACCAAACGTATATTTCGAAAAATATCTCTAAATAAAAAAATCCGAAGCGGTGTGCTTCGGATTTTTTATTCAAGCTTTATTTTTGACACGCCGGAAGACGCTAAAAGAGTGCCTTTTTTGAGGGTCTTATTTAGTACCTGTAGAACCAAAGCCTCCTGCGGCACGGTCGGTGGTTGGTAGGGTTTCAGAGCATTCAAACTCCGCCTGAGGGCAGGGGAGCAGCACCAATTGTGCAATGCGCTCGCCTGCCTCAACGGTTTGGGGATCGGCACTTTGATTATAAAGCGCAATCATCACCTCGCCCCGATAATCGGCATCAATAACGCCTACCTTGTTGGCGGGAGCCAAGCCCCGCTTGGTTGCCAGCCCGCTGCGGGCGAAGATAAATCCGCCGTAGCCCCGGGGAATCGCCATTGCCAATCCGGTGCGGATCAGCTTGGTTGCGCCGGGTGCGATCGTTGCCCCCTCCAGGGCATAGAGATCTGCGCCCGCCGCATCGGCACTTCCGTAGGTGGGCAGGATGGC
>CAZIQE010000244.1:0-5428 GCA_964541385.1 uncultured Eubacteriales bacterium
AGGCAAATTTTTTTTAAGACCTTCGATGGCATCCTTCACGTTGATCTCATAGTGCCTGATCCCCAGATGGTTTACCAGTAAATACGCCATATCGATATCCTTTTGCTTGCCGCAGGGCATCAATACACCGATCACACGATCCTTGCCCAACGCCTCCACGCATAACGCCGCCGCAACGGAGCTGTCCTTCCCGCCGGAAATTCCAACCACGGCATTGCATCCGCGCCCGTTTTCTTCAAAAAATCGCCGGATCCAGGCAACGCAATCATTTTTCACTTTTACAGCATCAAACATCTTATGATTCTCCTTTATTGACGAAAAGAACTTCATCGATAATTTTTTTGCAATCTTCCACAGAACGCATTTGACCTGCCGCCACTTTAAAAGAAGAGGCGTGATCGATGCCCTTCAGATACCAGAGCATATGTTTCCGGAATTCAATACACCCCTTCTCTTCCCCTTTATCCTCAACGGTATATTGGAGTTGCTTCAAGCAAAGATCAAAACGTTTTTTTAAGGAGGGTTCTGTTGCCTCTTCGCCGAACAGAAAGGCTTTGATTCTTAAAAAAACATCCGGGGAGCCTAATGCGCCTCTGGCTAAGGCAATTCCATCCGCTTTGGTTTCTTCCAAAATCCGCTTTGCGGAACACCCGTCGGTCACGTCGCCGTTGGCGATCACGGGGATCGAAATGTGCTCTTTGATTTTGCGGATAGCCGCATAATCGGCTCTGCCGCTATAAAATTCATTTCGGGTGCGGCCGTGAACCGTTAAAAAGGACGCCTTTGCCTGCTCGATCCCTTTGGCAAAAGAGAGGATACTTTCATTAAATTCCGAAATACCGATCCGCATTTTAACGCTGACCGGCGCATTGGAAGCCTCCCTTGCCGCAGAGACCAGATCGAAAGCCAGATCCGGCTCTGCCAAAAGGGCGCTCCCCTCCCGGTTATTAAAAATCTTCGGCGCAGGGCATCCCATATTCAGATCGATTCCCGCCGGATGAAACTTTTCGACCATATAGCGGGTCGCTTGATAGATCGATTCCGGATCCCTTCCGAAGAGTTGGATGAGAAACGGCATCTCTTCCGGCGTATATTGCGCCAGAGAAAGCGTTTTATCGGCTCCATAGCAGATGGCCTTTGCGCTGATCATTTCCGAAACCGTATAGTCGGCACCGCATTCACGGCAAATACGGCGAAAGCCACTATCTCCCGCCCCCGCCATAGGCGCCAATCCTATTAAATTGCAGGGCGAAAATGTTTTCATACTTCCATCCTTTACGAAACGCTCTTTTCTTGAAAATTATATCGGTTTCCCGGAAAAAAGTCAACATAAAAACCCCAGTCCTGCGGACTGGAGTCGCAGACTTTCAAAAAAGAGTGCCGAATTCGTCAAAACGTTCTCGTCGGCGTACATAGGTACGGTAGAGAGCGTTTTGGCGGATAGCAGAAAATTTCATTCAAAACTTGGCTACAGCCAAGTTTTTTCCTTTAAAAAGAACAATCAAAAAGTGAAGTGACTACCCATTTCATTTTACAACAAAAATAGGTAGTCACTTTATTATTCACTCATTTTCTGCGGTCGGTGCCTTTTTTGAAAGTCTAAATGAAAATGAATTACTTTAACTCAACAGTTGCGCCGGCTTCTTCCAGTTTAGCCTTGATTGCTTCGGCATCATCCTTGGAAGCGGCTTCTTTAATAGCCTTAGGAGCATTATCTACCAGATCCTTGGCTTCCTTCAGACCCAGACCGGTGATTTCCTTAACAACCTTGATCACGTTGATCTTGGAAGCACCGGCACTTGCCAGGATAACATCGAATTCGGTCTTCTCTTCGGCAGCAGCAGCGGCAGGAGCAGCAGCAACAGCAACGGGTGCAGCGGCGGAAACGCCGAATTCTTCTTCGATAGCGTGAACCAGATCAGCCAGTTCCATAACGCTCAGAGTTTTGATTTCTTCAACAATATTCTTAATATCAGCCATTTGTTTAATCCTCCAAATAAATTTAATTAAAAGTTATGCAGGGGTTGCTTCGCTCTTTTGGTCAACAACCGCCTGAAGAGCACGAGCCAAACCGGATACGTTGCCATTGAGGGCATAAAGCAGCATACAGAGCAAGCCTTCCTTGCTGGGCATCGTAGCCAATTTTTCGATTTCTGCAACAGAAACAACCTTGCCTTCTACAAAACCGCCTTTGATCGTGAAGAATTCATGATCCTTGCTGAAGTTATGCAAAACCTTAGCAGGAGCAATGATATCATCCTTCGAAAGAGCCAAAGCGGTGGTGCCGTTCAGCACGTCGCTCAACTCATCCAGGCCGGCTTCTTTCACTGCAAAGCGGGTCAGGGTGTTTTTAACAACAGCATACTCAACGCCGTTTTCACGCAAAGTTGCACGCAGCTTGGTGTCGTCCGCCACGTTGATTCCGCTATAGTCAACGAAAACACCGGTAACTGCGTTCTGAATTTTTTCTTTCAGCTCAGCAACCACCGCTTGTTTCTGCGCAATGATTTTTTCACTTGCCATGAATCAATTTACCTCCGTTAGAATTTAAAAATGCTTCCGAGCCGCAGACGCACCCGGAAGCATTTCATGCTTAATGATAGGGCACCTCTCGGCAGGAATTTAAGCCGGATTTTCGGCACCTGCTGTCTTAGAAGCATTTTCCAATGGCAATCTTAACACAAAACGTGCTGATTGTCAAGGGTTAATTACATAAATTTTGATTGGTTGATCTTAATGCCGGGACCCATCGTTGAAGCAACAACACAGCTCCTGACGTACTGACCTTTGGCAGCAGCAGGTCTGGCCTTTAAAATCGCACCCATCAGGGTATTGAAGTTTTCGGTCAGTTTTTCTGCACCGAAAGAAACCTTACCGACCGGGCAATGGATGATGTTGGTTTTATCAAGACGGTATTCGATCTTACCGGCTTTGATCTCGGCAATTGCTTTCGCAACGTCCATCGTAACAGTACCGGCTTTGGGGTTCGGCATCAAGCCCTTAGGACCCAGTACACGACCCAAACGACCAACCACGCCCATCATATCGGGGGTTGCAACAACAACATCATATTCGAACCAGTTTTCATTCTGGATTTTGGGGATCAGCTCCTCGCCGCCGACAAAATCTGCGCCGGCTTCTTTTGCTTCATCTGCCTTGGCATTCTTGGCAAAAACCAAAACCCGAACCGTTTTACCGGTTCCGTGGGGCAATACAACTGCACCGCGAACCTGCTGATCTGCATGGCGGGAATCTACGCCCAGCTTAATATGCACTTCAACGGTTTCATCGAATTTAGCACGTGCAGCCTTGGTAACGGCATCCATCGCTTCATCAACGTCATACAATTTTGCAGAGTCGATCAGCTTGGAGCTTTCGATATAAGACTTTCCTCTTTTCACCTAATAAA
This sequence comes from uncultured Eubacteriales bacterium, assembly GCA_964541385.1. Lineage (GTDB taxonomy): Bacteria > Bacillota > Clostridia > Oscillospirales > QAKW01 > QAKW01. The sequence goes on from CAZIQE010000244.1 coordinate 3,410, forward strand.
TCCTCCTTTGTGGTATTACGGAAATTTCCTCCCACAGTATTTGGGGCGTTATTCCTCTACAATAACACCCATGCTTCTTGCAGTACCTGCGATCATACTCATAGCAGCCTCAATATCAACCGCATTCAGATCGGGCATCTTCTGCTCGGCGATCTTCTTTACCTGCTCTTTGGTAAGAGTGGCAACCTTGGTTTTATTGGGCACGCCGGAACCGCTTTCAATCCCGGCCGCTTTCTTGATCAGGACTGCAGCAGGCGGAGTTTTGGTAACAAAAGTGAAAGAATGATCTGCGTAAACAGTAATTACAACCGGAATAATATATCCGATATCATTCTTGGTTCTCTCGTTAAATTCCTTGGCAAATGCCATAATGTTAACGCCGTGCTGACCCAATGCAGGACCAACCGGGGGCGCCGGAGTTGCCTTTCCTGCCGGAATCTGAAGTTTAATAAAACCCGTTACTTTTTGAGCCATGTTAAACACCTCCCTCGTGTTTCATGTGGTAATATAGCGGAAAGATAAAATGTACTCTCCTCCCACTTGCGCAAAACGTGCAAAAGCACGGTTCAGCCTTACTCTACGGGTGCAACCTGCTCGAACCCAACCTCAACGGAGGTTTCACGCCCGAACATGGAAACAACCACCTTCAGTTTGGAAGATTCGGGATAAACCTCATCCACCACACCTACAAAACCGCTCATATTCGAAGCAACAAAGCGAATCGAATCGCCTTTTTTATAATCGGTATGAACCACTCGCTTCTCAATGCCGAGCTTATCGATCTCAGCCTGAGAAAGAGGCAGGGGCTCGCTGGTGGAACCGACAAATCCGGTTACCCCCTGAATATTGCGAACGATATACCAGGTTTCATCGGTCAGAACCATTTTCACCAGAACATAACCCGGGAAAATTTTACGTTCATATTCCTTTTGACCCTTTTCAGTTGTTTCAACAACGGTTTCAGTCGGAACAGAAATATCCTGGATCACTTCTTCCAGCTTACGGTTTTCAATAATGGTGCGTAGGTTTGTTGCCACCTTATTTTCGTATGCAGAATAAGTATGTATGGCATACCATTTTGCCTTATCAGCCATAATGAATCTGTTCCTTTCTAAAAATTAGCCTAATAAGCCGCCCAGCCAGTTCGTCAGGGCTTGAATTCCATTGAAGAATGCCCAGTCGAACAACCAGATAAATAAACCAACCACAACAACGCAAACGATAACAACTACGGTATTATTGACCACCTGCTTAAAGCCGGGCCAAATAATTCTTTTCGTCATCTCGATGCGAACCTCGCGGAACCAGTTCCCGATTCTGGAAAAGACGGACTTTTTCTTTTTAGCGTTTTCTGCCATAATCGTGTCCTCCTTTTTTGATTGAAACTTATTTCGTTTCTCTGTGCAAGGTATGTTTCTTACAGAACTTGCAATATTTATTCATTTCAAGCCTGTCGGGATCGTTCTTCTTGTTTTTCATTGTGTCGTAATTTCTTTGTTTGCACTCAGTACAAGCCAGCGTAATCTTGACTCTCATTGTTTCGGCACCTCCTGTTTTTTGGCCTCCCTGAAAAGAATTGAAGCACCTATTTTTTCGCACAAAAAAATAAGCCCTTCGGCAGGTATAAGAATTATAGCATACCCCTTATGTGAAGTCAAGCATTTTTTAAAAAAACTTTTCAGGAGCCTGTTTAAAGGCTCCTGATATTATTTACTTCAGGCGTTCCGTCAGCAACTGATTGATCATCTGCGGATTGCCTTTTCCTTTAGACTGTTTCATACATTGCCCGACCAGAAATCCCACCACGTTCGTTCGTCCGCTGCGGAATTCTTCGATCGCTTTGGGGTTCGCCGCAAGCACCGCATCTACGATGGCGGACATTTCGTCTGCATTGCTGTTTTGCTTTAAGCCTTCCCGCTCCACGATCAGAGCCGGATCCGCTTCATCATTAATCATCATTGCCAAAACCTTTTTGGCGGCGGAGCCGGAGATCGATCCGTTATCCACCAATTTTAATAA
>CAZIQE010000245.1:0-3036 GCA_964541385.1 uncultured Eubacteriales bacterium
ATGATACATACCGGGGAAGGGGGGCGAAAACCGTTGCCTCCCATAAAGCCGGAAAAACTTCCGGAAGAGTGGGGCTTTTTGAAAACGGTGTTGAAGGAGCCGAAAGGGAACCTGATCCGCCGGGGCAATTTCTGCTATCTGGTGGATGAAGATCTGCCGGAATTGAAGGGAATTCCCGTTTTGCGGGCGGGCATTCAAGCCTTGGAGCAGGTGGGTCGCCAATGGAAGCCGGCGCATCATTTGGCAATGTGCTTTCCGAAAGAGCGTTTTCATTTCTTTGAAGAATGCTCTTTGGAGCAAGCCTTTTCTTATTTGCACGGCGAAGTTATCCCCTCGGGCGCAAAAGGCTATGGCGTGGCTTGCGTGGAAGGCGTGCCTATGGGCTGGATCAAGTCCGGCAACGGCCAGGGCAAAAATCATTATCCGAAGGGATTACGTATTTTTTAGCACGATGGCGGACGAACCAAAAAGAGTGCCGAATTCGTCAACTCGACCCGACGCTGTATGTAGATACTGCAAGCGGTCGAGTTGGCGGATAGCAGAAAATATCATTCAAAACACGGCTTATGCCGTGTTTTTTCCTTTAAAAAGAACAATCAAAAAGAGAAGTGACTACCCATTTTATCAAGTAATAAAAATAGGTAGTCACATTATTATTCACTTATTTTCTGCGGTCGGTGCCTTTTTTTAGTCGATTTTGATGCTTTCGATGATTTGGGGTTGAGTGGGTGCATCCATAAAGTTGGTTTGTACTTCGGCGATGCGATCGACCACGTCCATTCCTTCCACTACTTTGCCGAAGGCGGCGTAGTTGCCGTCCAGAAAAAAGCCGTCGGCGTGCATAATGAAGAACTGGCTGCTGGCAGAATCGGGATCCTGCGCCCGTGCCATAGAGATCACGCCACGCTCGTGGCGGATGGGGTTTTCAAAGCCGTTGGCGGCGAATTCGCCGGGAATATTTTCATCGCTTCCGCCCATCCCGTTGCCTAAGGGATCGCCGCCCTGGATCATAAAGCCCTTGATGATACGGTGGAAGGTGAGCCCATCGTAGAAGCCTTTTTTCACTAATTTTTCAAAGTTGGCAACGGTTTTGGGGGCTTTATCGGGGTAAAGCTCCAGCTTGATGATACCGCCGTCTTTCATTGTTAAGGTTACCATTGAATTTTCCTCCTACTTATACAAAAAATATGCTTGAAACGAAAAGCAACAGGCAAAGGGATAGAATCATCAGCATCCCGATATTCAGCCAGCCCACCTTGAGTTGGCGGCTAAAGGAAAAGCCACGGCTGCCCTCGGTGGAGGGAAGGGCTTTTTTAAAGCCCAGGATCAAAAGAATCAGCCCGCAGCCGGCGAGCACGTAGAGTGCCATCGAATAAATACTGCCCAGCATCCCCCAAAGGTTCACCGAGCCGGTGGCTTCCAGATTCCCGCCCATTGTATCCTGCAAAAAATCAGCGATGATGGAGCCGGTGAAATTGATGATCATATGCATCCCGATGGTATAGCGGATCTTGCCGGTTCGGATATAGACCAGAGAAAAGAGCATCCCAAGAAGCGCAGCATAAAAGAATTGATAGAAATTCCCGTGTACCAAGCCGAAAAGCAGACCGCCGGTGAGAACGGCAAAGGCTTCACTATAGGGCAAAAGCCGGTCGATCAGCAGCTTCCGGAACATCAGCTCCTCGAAAATGGGGGCAGCGATCACCAACACAATAAAATTCATCAGGGGTGAGAATTCATGGATCTGCTCAGCAACACCGTCGGTGATGGGGCTTCCCTTGATGCCCTCCAGAATTTCTGTCAGATAAGAAGAGATCATCCCGCCAACGGTCATTAAGCAAAATGAGACCGCCAAAAAACCGATCCAGCCGGAAAAGCCCAGCTTTTTCTTTTCGGGCTTCGCCTTCGGCATCCCGGCAATTAGACAAAGAAACAGAGGAAATCCGATCAAATAAGAAGGCACCAGATACAAAATCCAAGAATACCAATCGGTTTGATAAAAGGCGGGGAAAAAGGTGGATACCCCCCATTCCAACGCCGTTTGCAGGAGAGACACGGCAACCAGATAGACAAAAAACGCCACGCCGATCCGGGTGAGAATTTTTTGCTCTGCCCGATCCTCCTGCTGCCGGATCTGCTCCGCCACAAGGGGCGGATAGAAATTTTGATTTTGAAAGGGTTGTTGCTCCATTTCATCGGATCCTTTCTAATTGATTATCCTTATTTTACCACAAATCGGATATTTATTCAATAGCAAAAAGAGATACTGTGAATTGCATTTCTGCAATTCACAGTATCAGTTTACTTAATCGGTTTTAAGTTCCAGATATTTTCGGCATATTCCGTAACCGCCCGGTCGCTGGCAAAGATGCCGGCCTTGGCGATATTCACCAAGCTCATTCCGTTCCAACGGAGCGTATCACCGTAGATTTCGTTGATGCGGGTCTGGGCGTCCTTATAGGCGTTGAAATCAGCCAGAACCATATAGGGATCGGGTCCGATCAGATAGCGCACGATGGATTCGAAGTTTTTCCCGCCGATGCCATCCTTCAGAATGGAATCCAGAAGCTCCCGCAGATGGGGATCGTTCCGATAGAGCTGATCCGGATGGTAGCCATCCCGTTTCCAGGCGTTCACCTCCGGAGTGGTAAGACCGAAGAGGAACATATTTTCATCGCCCACCTGCTGGTGGATCTCCACGTTGGCGCCGTCCAGCGTACCGATGGTCAGAGCACCGTTGATCATAAATTTCATATTCCCGGTGCCGCTGGCCTCTTTCCCCGCCAGAGAGATCTGTTCGCTGACTTCGGCGGCGGGCATCAGAATTTCGGCGATCGAAACCTTATAATCCGCTAAGAACACCACCTTCAGCATATCGTGGATGGCGGGATCGTTATTGATCATATCCCCCAGAGCGCAGATGAAGCGAATGATCTCCTTTGCCATAATATAACCGGCGGAGGCTTTCGCACCGAAGATAAAGGTATGGGGATGGATGGTGAGACCTTCGTATTTGATCCGGCGGTAGAGATCGTA
>CAZIQE010000246.1:0-1726 GCA_964541385.1 uncultured Eubacteriales bacterium
GAGGTCGAACGCAAGCTGAAAGAGATCTGCGATATTCCCGTTTTCCACGATGATCAGCACGGCACCGCCATTGTGGTCGCCGCCGCCTTGATCAACGCTCTGAAGGTGGTCAAAAAGGAGATCGGCAATGTTAAAGTTGTGATTAACGGAGCCGGCTCCGCCGGGATCGCCATCGGGAAACATCTTTTGAATATGGGCGTGAAGCACCTGACGATGGTGGATCGTTTCGGAATCATCTGCAAGGGGATGCCCGAACTGAATGAAGCCCACGCCGAGATGGCGGAACGCACCAATCTGGAGCATCAAATGGGCACGCTCGCCGATGCGATGAAGGGTGCCGACGTCTTTATCGGGGTATCTGCTCCCAATATTGTCAGCGAAGAAATGGTTGCCTCCATGGCGAAGGATTCCATTATGTTCCCCATGGCAAACCCCACGCCCGAAATTATGCCGGATAAGGCGAAAGCCGCCGGCGCACGTATCGTGGGAACCGGCCGTTCCGATTTCCCCAACCAGATCAATAACGTTCTGGCGTTTCCGGGGATCTTCCGGGGTGCTCTGGATTGCCGTGCATCCTGTATCAATGAAGAGATGAAGGTTGCCACCTCTCTGGCTTTAGCGGCCTTGATCCCCGATGAGGAACTGAACGAAGAAAATATCATCATCAATGCCTTAGATAAGCGGGTCGCCCCCGCCGTTGCCAAAGCAGTTATCGAAGCCGCTCACAGAACCGGCGTTGCTCGACTTCCAAAAAAGGCACCGACCGTGGAAAAATAAGTAGATAATAAAGTGGCTACCTGTTTTTATTGTTAAGATAAAACGGAAAGCCACTTCTCTTTTTATTTGTTCTTTTTTAAGGAAAAAACTCGGCTGATGCCGAGTTTTGATTGGAATTTTTCCACTATCCGCCAACTCGCCCTCTCGTAGTACCTATGTACAACTTCGGGACGAGTTGACGAATTCGGCACTCTTTTTTGAAAGTCTCGACGACTCCCAAAAAGGATCGACCGTAGAGATGAAAAATCCCGTAATGCGTGAGCATTACGGGATTTTTTGTGATCAGTTGATATGCGAAATTTTATATGCTTTATAGAGTTTTAAATAGCGAACGGTATAAAGGATCATCGAAAGCAGAATAAATGCCGCCTCAATGCCCACCGCCGTGATCTTGGCGGCCTCAGGCAGATCGGGGAAGAGCAGGAGGAGCATTGCGCAGAAGAAGAATAAAACCGTTGTCAGCTTGCCGATCCAGAAGGATCCTTCCACCGTATCGGTCTTATGGATAAAGACCATCCCGATGATGCCCATATAAATCTCCTTCAGAACCAAAAGCACCAAAAGATACCGCATCGGAACAAACGTCCAGGCGATGCAAACGGCAATGGCGATCTGGGTGAGTTTATCGGCGATGGGATCGATAATCTTGCCCCAATCGGTGATCAGATCAAAATGGCGGGCGATCCAGCCGTCCACCACGTCGGTGGCGGCAGAGAGCATCACCAAAACTGCCGCAGTATAGTAACTCTGCCGGGCGCAATAAGTCCAGACGATCAGCGGAATGAGCGCCAATCGCACGTAGCTTAAAAGATTCGGTATTTTCCAATATTGACCGTAAAACCGGGTGTGTTTTTCAGCCATTAAAGGAGCCTCCTTCAATAGAATGATCCAACTGTATTGTAACATATTTCAAAATGCAATACCATTGATATTTTTATTTTTTTGCCCA
>CAZIQE010000247.1:0-2131 GCA_964541385.1 uncultured Eubacteriales bacterium
GCTTCGAAGTCCGCCAGCTCCTTCTTCAGTTCGGAAGGCAGCGTATCAAACTCATCGAATTTGGAATAGAATTCCTTGATCCCCTTCACGTCTTCCTTCCAGAGCTCCTTATCCACGGAAAGCAGATCCTTAACGGTATCCAGCGTGATATTCTCCAAGCCTTCGATATTGATATCCTCGGGCTTCGGCAGGTAGCCGATTGCAGTTTCAACGGCGTCGGCCTTGCCGGCGCAGCGATCCAGAATCCATTCCAGAACCCGGAGGTTATCGCCGAAGCCGGGCCAGATGAAGTTGCCTTCATCGTCGGTACGGAACCAGTTCACATTGAAGATCTTGGGGGCATGGGGGATCTTTTTGCCCATTTCGATCCAATGCGCAAAATAATCGCCCATATTATAGCCGCAGAAGGGCAGCATTGCCATCGGATCACGGCGCACCACGCCGACTGCGCCGGCGGCGGCGGCGGTGGTTTCGGAAGCCATAATGGAGCCTACGAACACGCCGTGGTTCCAATCGAAGGATTGATAGACCAGGGGTGCGGTTTTTGCACGGCGTCCGCCGAATACGATGGCATCGATGGGCACGCCGTTGGGGTTATTGAATTCCTTGGAGATGCAGGGGCAGTTTTCGGCAGGAGCGGTAAACCGGCTATTCGGATGAGCGGCGCAGGTGCTCTTATCCGCCTTATTGAATTTAGCGGGATCCCAGGGCTGACCCTTCCAGTCGATGGCGTTTTCGGGCAGGTTCTTATTCAGGCCTTCCCACCAAACGGTGTTATCGGCAGTATGGCAAACGTTGGTGAAGATGGTGTCCTTCCGTGTGGAGGCCAGAGCATTGGGGTTGCTCTTCGCATTGGTGCCGGGTGCCACGCCGAAGAAGCCGTTTTCGGGGTTCATGGCATAGAGGCGACCGTCTGCACCGATGCGCAGCCAGGAGATATCGTCGCCCACGCACCAAACCTTATAGCCCTTTTTGGCATAAAGCTCGGGCGGGATCAGCATTGCCAGATTGGTTTTGCCGCAGGCAGAGGGGAATGCGGCGCAGAGATAGCGCACCTCGCCTTGGGGGTTTTCCACGCCCAGGATCAGCATATGCTCCGCCATCCAGCCTTCGTTTCTGCCCAGATAAGAAGCGATCCGCAGAGCGAAGCATTTTTTGCCCAGCAACACGTTTCCGCCGTAGCCGGAGTTCACGGACATAATGGTGTTATCCTCGGGGAAATGCATAATATATTTCTTTTCCGCATCCATCTGGGCTCTGGAATGGAGCCCCTTCACCCATTCGCCGTTGCCCAGGGCTTCCAGCACCTTGGCGCCGACACGGGTCATAATTTTCATATTCAGCACCACGTAGATGCTATCGGTCAGCTCGATGCCGATCTTGGAGAAAGGAGAGCCGACAACGCCCATACTATACGGGATCACGTACATCGTTCTCCCCTTCATCGACCCGTCAAAGAGCCCATACATCATTTTATAGGCTTCCTTGGGATCCATCCAGTTATTGGTGGGGCCGGCTTCTTTTCTGGTGCGGGCGCAGATAAAGGTTCTGTCCTCCACCCGGGCAACGTCCAGAGGATCGGTGCGATGCAGATAGCAGCCGGGCAGTTTTTCCTGATCCAGCTTCTCGAGCTCACCGGTGGAGCAGGCCTCCGCCCGCAGAGCCTCCAGCTGCTCCTCGCTGCCGTCGATCCAAACGATCTTTTCGGGTTTTGTGATAGCGGCCATTTCGTCGATCCAAGTCAGCAAAGCTTGATTCTTAGTGGTCATTTTCATGCTTCCTTTCGTTCTAATCAATTTTTTCCTATCTAACATTATAATGGGTATTTTTCAACTTTTCAACCGCCATTATACCTAAAGTTTCAAAATAGATTTTTTGAATTTTGTGCAAGTTCGTAAAGTTTTTTAAAATCCTCGTGCGAAAAGCTTTCCGCTCGGGCGTTTTCGGGCAAGCCCGCTTCCTTCAGAAGGGCAATGATCCCTGCCCGATCCCGCTTTAAAGCCGCCTGAGCGGCGGGAGCGGAGGCAAACATTTTGCGCCGTGCGGCAAAGCCGCTTTCCACCAACCGGATAAATGCCGCCCGCTCAGAGGGGGCATCCGGCTTGGGGGTCAGCCGGATCACGGTGCCGGT
>CAZIQE010000248.1:0-2574 GCA_964541385.1 uncultured Eubacteriales bacterium
GAGTTGCAAAGCACAACCTCGTAGCCCTCCTCCTTCAAAGCAAGGCAGGCCTGCGTTCCCGCATAGTCGAATTCCGCCGCCTGCCCGATCACGATGGGGCCGGAACCGATCACAAGCACCTTTTTAATATCGTGTCTTTTAGGCATTGATTCATTCCTCCATCATTTCAATAAAGCGGTCGAAGAGATAAGCGCTGTCCTGCGGGCCGGGTGCGCTTTCGGGGTGGTATTGCACGCTGAATACTTTATCCTTATCGCATTTCACGCCCTCAACGGTGTTGTCGAGCAGATTACTATGCGTAACGGTCAGAGGCGTATCCTTCAGGCTTTCGGCATCCACCGCATAGGAGTGATTCTGCGAGGTGATTTCAATTTTATTCGTTTCCAGATTCCGCACCGGATGATTTCCGCCACGGTGCCCGAATTTCAGTTTATAGGTTTTGGCGTGGTAAGCGAGCGAGATAATTTGATGACCGAGGCAAATCCCGAAAATCGGATATTTCCCGATCAGGTTCTGAATCGTTTTGACCGTTTCCGGCACGTCGGTGGGATCCCCGGGGCCGTTGGAGATAAAGATGCCGTCGGGATCTAAAGCCATAATGGCTTCTGCCGGGGTGTTCCAGGGTACAACGGTAACCTTGCAGCCACACCGATTGAGGGATCGGACAATATTCATTTTCATCCCGCAATCAATGGCAACCACGTGGTACTTTTGCGTTTCGGCGTTGAAAATCTTAATCTTATCGCAACTGACCCGGGATACCGCATCGGTGGGAATATCCGTGGATCTCAGAATGCGGAGCCCCTCCTCCGGGGAAGTGGAGGAATCGGTGATCAATGCCTTGCGGGAGCCGAAATTGCGGATCGAGCGGTTCAGCTTTCTGGTGTCGATCCCGGAAATGCCGGGGATGCCGAATTTTTTCATCACCTCCGATAAGGTGGCGGTGCTTCTGAAATTCGACGGTTCATCGTTATATTCTCGAACGATCAGCGCACCGAGTGTCGGCGTATCCCGCTCATAGTCGTCGTCTGCCATTCCGTAGTTGCCGATCAGGGGATAGGTCATCACAACAGCCTGATAGGTATAGGAGGGATCGGATAAAATCTCCTGATAACCGACCATCGAAGTATTGAATACGATCTCGCATACCTTTTCATCATATGCGCCGAAGCCGTAGCCGTAATACTCCTGCCCGTCTTCTAAAATTAGTTTTCTGTTAAAATCCTTTCCCATACGTCTCACTTTCTATCAGATAATCGCTGTTCAAACCGATCCCTTCGGGTATCGCTCTTAAGGAGTCGGCGCCGATGATGGCGCAAATTTCGGAAATGCCGCTATGGGCAAGTGCCATTCTGCCCTTCTGATGGTTCATTGGTGCCGCCCGTTTTTTCGCTCAAAAGCCGCCCCGATAAAGCCCTTGAAGAGGGGATGCGGCTTATTGGGTCTGCTCTTGAATTCGGGGTGGTATTGAACCCCGATATGGAAGGGTCTCTCGCTGAGCTCCACGGTTTCAACCAGTCTTCCGTCGGGCGAGGTTCCGCTGAGCGTGAGCCCCGCCTTTTCAAAGGCCTCACGGTAATCGTTATTAAATTCATAGCGGTGTCTGTGCCGCTCGCTGATATGTAAAGAGCCATAGCAGCGCTCCATGGAGGTGCCCGCCTTGATATCGCAGGGATAGGCGCCGAGCCGAAGCGTGCCGCCCTTATCGATCTCGTCGCTCTGACCGGGCATAAAGTCGATCACCTTATGCTTGCATAATTCGTCGAATTCGCCGGAGTTTGCATCCTTGAGCCCCAGAACGTCTCTTGCATATTCGATCACGGCGATCTGCATTCCGAGGCAGATCCCGAAATAGGGAACATTTCTTTCTCTTGCATATTTTGCCGCCAGGATCATCCCTTCGATTCCCCGGTTGCCGAACCCGCCGGGAACGAGAATACCGTCCAGACCGGCAAGTATTTCATCGGCGTTTTCCGCCGTGATCTCCTCCGAATCGATCCAATGGATCCGGATATGCGTGTTATGGAAATATCCTGCGTGGCGGAGTGCCTCCGCAACCGAAAGATAAGCATCGTGGAGCCCCACATATTTGCCGACAAGCCCGATATCCACGTAGTGCGGTCTTGCCTTGATCCGCTCCACCATTGCCGTCCATTCCGCAAGATCCGGTGCGGGCGCATCGATCCCAAGCTCACGGCAAACAACCGAAGAGAAATTCGCTTTTTCCAGCATCAACGGTGCCTCGTAAAGGTTCGGCAGGGTCAGGTTCTCAATAACGCAGTCCGGCTTCACGTTGCAGAACAGCGAAATCTTCTTGAAGATGGATGCCTCCAGCGGCTCATCGCAGCGAAGCACAACGATGTTCGGGTTCACGCCCATTCCCTGCAGCTCCTTAACGGAATGCTGGGTGGGCTTTGATTTATGTTCGTCCGAGCCTCGGAGAAACGGCACCAGCGTCACGTGGATAAAGAGGCTGTTTTCCTTGCCGACCTCCAAGGAGATCTGGCGCACCGCCTCAATAAACGGCTGAGATTCAATATCGCCGATCGTGCCGCCGATTTCGGTAATAACCAC
>CAZIQE010000249.1:0-11608 GCA_964541385.1 uncultured Eubacteriales bacterium
GATATTCCCCAATGCGCAGTCAGCCACGGTGAACTTATTGGTGATCGTTACCAATTCACCGGAGGCATTTTTTAAATAGGAAAGCGGCGTGGCGGTGCTGACGCCGTCGAAGGGGCGTGTCCATTGCCCGACCATATACGGAGTGAAGGAGAGCATCAGAAAAGCACGCCCGGCTAAAGCGGGATTAAACAGATTTTTTCCCAAGCCGCCAAACAGCATTTTCACCACGAAAATCGAGACTAACGCACCGATCGGCGGCTGCCATAAGGGAGCGGTGACCGGCAGATTAAACGCCAGCAACAGCCCCGTTACGATGGCGGAGCAATCGTAAAGCGTTTGCTTTTTCTTCGCCAGAAGATTAAAGAGATACTCAAAAAGAACGCAGGACAATATGCTGATGAGCATTAAAAATAATGCTTTCCATTTAAAATAAATGACCGCTCCGGCGGCGGCGGGAGCCAGCGCAATCAAAACGCAGCCCATAATGGCGCTGACATTGCGGTGATCCTTCGAATGAGGAGAGGACGAAACAATCAGTTTATTCATTTTACCTTCTCCCCTCCGTTTTCTTTTGCATCTCGTTTACCTTTTGCTTGCCGATTCTGATATACTGGATCAAAGGAATCTTCGCCGGGCAAATAAAGGAACAGCAGCCGCATTCAATGCAATCGCCGGCGTGAAGCGCCTGCAACTCATCAAGTTTGCCCGCCTTCACATACTGCGCAATATAGCTGGGAACCAGATACATCGGGCAGGCGCTGACGCAACTGCCGCACCGGATACAGCTGACGTCACGATCCATTGCCAGTTGTTCCTTCGTCATACAAATCAGGCCGGAGGTACTTTTGATCACCGGCGCATCAACCGAATACTGGGCAGTTCCCATCATCGGGCCGCCCATAATCAACTTTTTAGTGGTGGGCAACCATCCGAAATGATCCAAAACCGCCTTGAACGGCGTTCCGATCCGAACGTGAACGTTCCCTACTCTCTCCACGCCGTGACCGGCTACGGTCACAATGCGGCGCATCAAAGGAGAGCCGTTTACAACTGCATTATAAATGGCAATCACGGTATCCACGTTCAGAACCACGCATCCCACGTCTACCGGCAATTTGCCGGCGGGAACGACCCTGCCGGTTACGGCACGGATCAATTGCTTTTCCCCGCCCTGCGGATACTTGGTTTTTAATATGATCACCTTGGTTTTGCTCTTATTCAGTTTCTTATGCAGGCAGGAGATCGCATCCGGCTTATTATTCTCGATGCCGATGATCGCATTCTTAACGTTCAGGATATGCTTCACGATGCGGATCCCCTCAATGATCTGATCGGTGCTCTCCAGCATCACCCGATGGTCGCTGGAAAGATACGGCTCACATTCAGCCGCATTTACGATCAGGGTGTCTACCCGATTCATTGCAGAGGTCAATTTGATATGGGTTGGGAAAGCGGCACCACCCATCCCGACGATCCCGGCGTTCCGAATGATTTCGATCAAATCCTCCGGCTGAACCGCCTTATAATCGGAAATTCCGTTTCGGAAGCAATCGGCGGCGTTATCTTCAAAATCGTTTTCTATAATGATCGCCGGGATGCGGTTGCCGGTGGGATGATCCCACTCGCAAATCGCTTTAACGGTTCCCGAGACCGAGGCGTGGATGGGAACGGAAACCGCCGCCGTGGAATCGGCGATGATCTGCCCCATCTTCACGTAGTCGCCCACCTTGACGCAGGGCACGCAGATCGCACCGATATGCTGGAGCAGAGGATAAATCATTTCCTTTTGAGGCAAGAGAGTTTCAATGGGATTGGAACGGGTGTTTTTATGCGGGGTCGGATGAACGCCGCCGTTAAAACGGTGGATCCAATTCAGCCGCATCCGATACCAAACCGCCTTAAAATCAATGTCGCTCCCCAGAATCAGGAGGCAGGTATTGATCAACGCCAGGAAGAACTGAACGTAGATCCCGATGGGGATCATCCGCCATTGATCCCATTTCGATTGGATCAATTCACTCCCGTTTATGTATAATTCACGGTTGATACTGAAATACACAGCGAAGAAAGCAAGGTAAATCATAATAAAAATGATCGAACCGGTGAAAATCGACCGTTTGCCGCCCTGCGCTTTTGCAAAGGTGAGGATCAACCCGCAAACGTAACACACAAAGCCCACATAGAAAAACAGGAGCATCACGTAAAGCACCCGGCTGAACAGGCTGAAAGACCCCAGCGTATTCTGGAAATACTGCATAATGGAGCCCAAATCTTTAAAGAAAATCGTGAACAGGATCTGATCGCTTTTATGATCGTATGCCACGATCGGATTCAATGCCGGGATGAAAGCGGCAGCAATGGTTATAACGGTAATGAATTGAACGTATATTAAATGTTTTTTAAATAAATCCGTGATTTTACGCATCATTTATCTCCCGATTAAAATCGATATTTTATAAAAACACTCTATTGTTTAGTTTACATCTGTATTTTCGGGATGTACCTCAATCTTTTTTCTTCGCAGTAGTTAAAGATGCAATAAGTAATCTTCTGATTTTACTGCATTCAGCATACATCTCTCTATATTTTTCCTCTGTTATCATTTTTGTTTCCTTAAAAAGTCCTAACCAATAATCACTTTCGTAACATTCTTTTAAAGCAATTTGAAACTTATTTATAAAATCCGCTTTACTTGCTGCATAATTTGCTTCGTGAATATTAGCACCAATACTTGTGCCGCTCCTCAAAAGCTGATTAAGCAATACATTGCCTTTCTTGAGTTTTTTAATCTCTGTGCATAAATTAACAACATCAACGGCAAATTGTTTTGATAAATCAACAAGTTTATTTTCTTTCATAATCTTTTCTCCGTTCAATGAATTGTCCCTTAATGCACCTTTGGCGCAATTCATGAGCCTTGAGGCTCAATTCATGAAATCTTTGATTTCAATTTATGCCATAGGCAATTCATTGAGTTTTTGATGAATTGAAAACTCCGTTTTCATAAATTGGATTTCATCCATGAATTGTTGCTGACGCAACATAAATTGACTTGCCCCTTAATGCACCTTGGGTGCAATTCATGAGCCTTTAGGCTCTATTCATGAAATCTTTGATTTCAATTTATGCCGCAGGCAATTCATTGAGTTTGCCTTGCAAACTCATTATAACATAATAATATAAAATTCGCAACCGATAAAAAATCACTGCGCACGAGGCGCAGTGATCATTACTTCTTTTTGAATTTAATTTTATTTTCTTTGCCGGTTAAGAGCCGTTTCAGGTTCTCCCGATGAAGGAAGATCACCATAATTGCCAAGGCTCCGAGGCAGGCAACAACGAAATAACGGTTGGGCATACTCTTTTGGCAGATAAAAAACATCGTGATCGGGCCGGAAATCGCCGCCAGAATAGAGGCGAGCGAAACATAGCGGGTCAATGCGACCGTTGCGATGAAAACCAAAATTCCAACCGCAAAGCAACGCCAATCGACCACCAAATAAACCATTGCAACAACGGTTACCGCTTTTCCGCCCCGGAAACCGAAGTATATGGGGAAAACGTGACCCATCGAACAGCAAAAGCCGCTGAACGCAACCATCGCCTGCCAATAGGATGCGTCTTTAAAAATCAGCTTGGTGATGATCAGCGGGATCAGCGTTTTCAGAAAATCGCCGAGCATGGTGATAATGCCGAATACCGTTCCGTATGTACGCAGCATATTCGTTGCACCGGCGTTCCCGGAGCCTGATTCACGCACGTCTTCTTTCATTTTGAATTTTGAAATTAAGATCGAGCAGTTAATGCTTCCAACGAAATAAGAAATGATACCAACGGCAAGAATCGTTAAAATCATCGGCCAATTGATCATTCTTTCTCCCCTCTTTCACGGATAATAAAACGAATGGGCGAGCCCTTAAAGCCAAACGTATCCCGGATCTTATTTTCCAGATAGCGTTGATAGGAAAAATGGAACAGATCCTTTCGGTTCACAAAAAATACAAAGGTCGGCGGCTGAATAGACGCCTGCGTCATATAATAAATCTTTAACCGCCGCCCTTTATCGGAGGGGGGCTGAACTCTGGCGGTGGCATCGTTCAAAACGTCGTTCAGCATACCGGTTGAAATGCGGCGTTTATTCTCTTCATAAGCCGATTTGACCGCACGCATCAATTGCGGCAGGCGACCGCCCTCCAGAGCGGAAATGAAAACAATGGGCGAAAAGGACATAAAGGAAAGATCCTTTAAAATCTGCTTTCGCATATTCTCCATCGTATTGGTTTCCTTTTCAACCGCATCCCATTTATTAACGGCAACGACCAACGCTTTGCCCTGATCGTTCGCATAGCCGGCTATTTTCGTATCCTGCTCTGTTACGCCTTCGTTGGCATCCAGCATAATCACGCAGACATCCGCCCGCTCAACCGCCATATAAGAGCGCAAAACGCTATACTTTTCAACGTTTTCTTCCACTTTTTTCTTCTTGCGGATCCCGGCGGTATCGATCAGAGAAAAAGTGCCCTCCTCGCAGGTATAGAGCGCATCCACAGCGTCCCGGGTGGTTCCGGGGATATTGGAAACGATACACCGCTCCTCCCCTAAAAGCTTATTGATGAGGGAAGATTTTCCCACGTTCGGTTTGCCCAGCAGCGCCACCTTAACGGGGGCATTTTCCGCTTCCTCCCCTTCATCAAAGGAAAGATGTTTATAAACCTCATCCAATAGATCGCCGGTACCGTTGCCGTGGACGGAAGAAACGGCTATGGGCTCTCCCAAGCCGAGGTTATAGAATTCATAAAATTCCATAGGCGGCGTTCCCAATTGATCCACTTTATTCACACACAAAACGATCGGCTTCCCGGAGCGATGAAGCATTGCCGCAATTTCGCTGTCCTCAGCCGTTAGGCCGGTTTGAATATCCGTTAGAAGAATAATGCAATCAGCCGTATCGATCGCCATTTCGGCCTGGCGGCGCATTTGGGTCAGAATGATATCCTCACGAGCGGGCTCAATTCCCCCGGTATCGATCAGCATAAAATTCTTCGCCCGCCATTCGGCGGTTGCATAAATGCGATCCCGGGTAACACCGGGCGTATCCTCCACGATCGAAAGCCTTGCGCCGACCAGCTTATTAAATAATGCACTTTTCCCCACGTTGGGTCGGCCTACAATCGCCACAACCGGCATTCCCATACGATCACCTCCCTAATATTTTATCCAAAAGATCGGCTCCGTCATTCATCGAAATTCCGATCGGACGCTTTAAATCCTCGGAAACCTTCTCCAATGAAATACTATCCAGAAACAGATCCTGCTCTGCCCGCAGCATACTGCTGGGGATCAATAAGCGTTCCGGCAGTTCTTTTCCCTTTAACTGCGCCAGAATATCCGTTCCCGTAACCAGACCGGCAACCGTTATTTTTTCGCCGAAGAAATGGTTTATGATGGGAAAAATCTCGAATTGCAGACCCGGAAATTTTTCCCGAACCGCCGACAATAACTGATTCATAAAATCCGCCGCCAAAACGCCGGTTATGATGCCGACGGAGCGTTTTTTCGCATCGCCGCTCTCCTGCGCCAGAGCATCCTCGAATTCCACCTGCAGAGAACGCATCAAGCCAACGCCGTTTTCGATCTGCGGATAGCCGTCGTAATAGGCTTCCTCGGGAACCTCCCGCTCCGCCAGAACGTAAAACTCATCGGAAGCATAACAGCCCCGCAAGCCGGTATGCGCTTTTTGCTCCAGCCCGATCCGGTCGATCATCTCAATGACCTTTTGCGCATCCTCTTTCTCAAACGGAACCAGAGGATAAAGCCCCTCCCGATGGTTTGAGATCCCCACCGGTACGACGCTGGTGCTCTTCACGTAGGGCGCAAGCGCCGCAAGATCCCGCAGGGTTTTTTCCAGATGCGCCCCATCGTTCACCCCTTTGCATAAAACGATCTGGCAATTCATCTCGATCCTTGCATCGGCAAAGCGGCGAAGGTTCTCATTGATCCTTCTTGCATTGGGGTTTGCCATCATTTTTACCCTTAATTCCGGGTCCGTTGTGTGAACGGAAACATTGATCGGAGAAATACGCATCTCAATAATGCGCTTCAGATCCTCCTCCGATAGGTTGGTGAGGGTGATATAATTCCCCATCAAAAAAGAAAGGCGGGCATCATCGTCTTTAAAATAGAGCGTTTCTCTCAAGCCCTTCGGCAATTGGTCGATAAAGCAGAAGATACATTTATTCTTGCAGCTGCGCTGCCGATCCATCAAATAGTCTTCAAAATCAAGACCCAAGGGCTCCTCGCTATCCTTTTCGATTTCAAAAAGAACCTCTTCCCCATCGATCTCAACCAATAGGGAAAGCTCAGTTGCCGCCTCATAGAACATATAATCGATCACGTCCCTGATTTCGTGATCATTGATGGAAATCAATCGGTCGCCCGCCTTTAATCCCAGCTCCTCTGCCAAGGAGCCCTCGGCAACACCGGAAATAACATTCGACATTTACCCACCTCCCTTCAAGGAGTCATAGAAAAAAGAGAAGGCAGTGATCCCGCCTTCTCTATCTCAAACTCCAACCTTATTCTGCAGAAGCTTCTTCCTTCTTTGCAGCAGCGGCTTTCACAGCGATCTTTCCGTCCTTCACAGACAGAGTCTCGTTCACGTAGCCACATTCGGGGCAAGCCTTATGAGGAGCCTTCAGCGCATGACACTTGGGACATTCTACCAAAGTAGGAGCGTTCAATTTAGAAACGCTGCTTCTTCTCATATCTCTTCTGGACTTGGAAACTTTTCTCTTAGGAACTGCCATTTATCTTTTCCTCCCTTAGCATTTTATTCATCGGCATCCCGGGGCTCACACGAGCAGCTTTCCAAATTACGGTTGCATCCACATTCAGGGCATAAGCCCTTGCAATCCTCCGAGCAAAGGAAACACTCCGGAAACTCCAGAATAATTTGGTTTTTTGCTTCTTCCTCCGGATAAAATATGAAATTTTCTTCAATCAAAATGGTATCTTCGCTTTCTTTCAACGGATCGGTGATCATTCGCCGGCAATTCTCGATATGCAGCTTCCCGCTGACCGGCTCCAAACACCGGCAGCAATAGCTTTCATATTCAAGATCAATCACCGTTTTGCAATGAACGAGTCCGTACTTGGCACGAATATCAAATTGAACGACGGGTTCAGAAGGAAAAGCTGCCAAAGAATCCAATTCCTCAAATTCCTGCACCTTTAACTTCAATCTGACCGACTTTTCATATTGATCCAGCCAAAAAGCATCTTTTAAATTGATTTTCATAATATCCTCTAAGAAGAAAAAACCAACAGCAGATAATATTATAATGATAAAATACCTGCTTGTCAACAACTATTTTTCCGTTTCTTATATTTTTTGAATAAATCAAAGATCAAATTCCCGTTTCGCATCCTCTAATGCGGCAAGAATCACCCGATCCATATCATAATAGCAGTATTTCCCCAAGCGACCGCCGAAAAGAACCTTTTCTTCCTTTTCCGCCAGAGCGGCATACTGCGCATAAAGAGCACCGTTCTTTTCATCGTTCACCGGATAATAGGGCTCCATTCCGGGCTTCCATTCCGCCGGATATTCTTTGGTGATAACGGTTTTGGGCTGGGTGCCGTATTCAAAATGCTTATGCTCGATCACCCGGGTATAGGGCGTTTCAAAATCCGTGTAGTTCACCACGGCAACCCCTTGATGATTTTCTTCTTCCAATATCTCGGTTTCAAAATGCAGGCTGCGGTATTGCAGGGGGCCATAGCAATAATCGAAATAGGCGTCTACCATACCGGTATAAACGATCCGATCCGCCATTGCGCTCCATTTTTCACGGTCTTCCAGAAAATCAACGTTTAAACGAACGTCGGCACCCTTCAAAAGCCCTTCCACGATCTGATTATAGCCGCCGATGGGAATGCCCTGATAACGGTCATTGAAATAATTATTATCATAGGTGAACCGAACCGGCAGCCGCTTAATAATAAAGGCGGGCAAATCCTTGCAGGAGCGACCCCATTGCTTTTCGGTGTAGCCCTTCACCAGCTTTTCATAAATATCCGTTCCGACTAAGCGGATGGCTTGCTCCTCCAGGTTGGCGGGCTCGCCCGAAATCACGGAACGCTGCTCTTCAATGATGCGTTTTGCCTCCGCCGGCGTGGCGATCCCCCACATTTTACTGAAGGTATTCATATTAAAGGGCATATTATAAATCTCGCCTTTATAGTTTGCCACCGGGGAATTGGTATAACGGTTGAATTCGGCAAACTGATTCACGTAATCCCAAACTTCTTTAAAATTCGTATGAAAGATATGGGCACCGTAGCGGTGAACGGTGATCCCCTCTTGGGTTTCACAGTAGACGTTTCCGCCGATATGGTCTCTTTTTTCAAGAACCAGGCATTTTTTGCCGGCACGCATTGCCTCATGGGCAAAAACGGCACCGTATAGCCCGCTTCCGATAATCAAATAATCATATTTCATAAAATTATTACCCTTCTGATATTGTAATCAAAGTATACAATACCGTCTTTTGAAAAACAAGTCATTTTTTCAAAATAAATATTGACAAATTCCGTTTTATCCGTTATACTATGTAAAGCTGATTGCTTTACAGCAAATTTCGGAAAAGGAGTGAGTTCCCATAAAAGATTTGAATTTTTCCCTTTTGATCGATTTTTACGGCAATTTGCTTGCCCCCAAAATGCGGGATTCCCTGGAATTATATTATAATGAAGACCTTTCTCTTTCTGAAATTGCCCAGCATATGAATATCACCCGCCAGGGCGTTCACGATAACATCAAGCGCGGCGAACAGTTTTTAACCGAAACCGAAGAACGCCTTGGGTTTTATAAACGCTATTTTCATTTGGAGGATCAGATGGAAGAGATCCGCAATCTGGCGATGAATATCCGTGATTTCAATCAACGGCACGGCAAATCGCCCGAAATTGCGCAGTTTGCCGAAGAAATCGTTTCGATCACCCGCCTTTATGAGGAAGAATAACGATGGCATTTGAGGGATTAAGCGAAAAGCTGGCAAGAGCCTTTAAAAATTTAAGACAGCACGGCCATTTGACCGAATCCGACGTTAAAACCGCCATGCGGGAGATCAAGCTTGCGCTTCTGGAGGCCGACGTAAACTTTAAGGTTGTGAAGGGCTTCATCGGCAAGGTATCCGAACGGTGCGTTGGCAGCGATGTTCTGGAAAGCCTGACCCCTGCCCAGCAGGTGGTTAAAATCGTGAACGAGGAATTAACCGCCTTAATGGGCTCGGAAACGGCGCATATTAAAATGGCTTCTAACCCGCCCACCATTCTTATGATGGTGGGCTTGCAGGGTACCGGTAAAACCACGCAAAGCGGGAAGCTGGCCGGTTATTATAAAAAGAAAGGGCGCCGCCCCCTTTTGGTGGCGTGCGACGTTTACCGCCCGGCGGCGATCACCCAGCTGGAAATCGTCGGCGAGGGAGCCGAGGTTCCCGTTTTTAAAATCGAAAATGAGAAAAATCCCGTAAAAATCGCAAAGGACGCCATCGCCCATGCGAAAAAATACGGCAACGATCTTGTGATTCTGGACACCGCCGGTCGTTTGCATATCGATGAAGATCTGATGAATGAGCTGGCGAACATCAAAAGTGCCGTTCAGCCCCAGGAAATTCTTTTGGTGGTTGACGCCATGACCGGTCAGGATGCCGTTAACGTGGCGGAACACTTCAATAATCTTTTGGATATCGACGGTGTTGTTTTGACCAAATTGGATGGCGATACCCGGGGCGGTGCCGCCCTTTCGGTGAAATATATCACCGGCAAACCCATTAAATTTGCGGGCGTTGGCGAAAAGTTGACCGATATCGAGCCCTTCCATCCCGACCGGATGGCTTCCAGAATTTTAGGGATGGGCGACGTTCTCTCGCTGATCGATAAGGCGCAGGAGGCTTATGACGAAAAGGAAGCCCTTGCCTTAGAGGAAAAGCTCAGGCAAAACCGATTCACGCTTCAGGATTTTCTGAATCAGATGCGCCAGATCAAAAAAATGGGACCTTTGGAAAACCTGCTCGGAATGATGCCCGGCGTGAACGCTTCGCAATTGAAAGACGTTAAGGTGGATGAAAAGCAGCTTGCCCGAACGGAGGCAGTCATTCTATCGATGACCCCTGCCGAGCGGGAGGATCCTTCCCTTCTGAATGCATCCCGCCGCAGAAGAATCGCCGCAGGCAGCGGAACCAACGTTGAGACGGTGAATCGGCTGATCAAGCAGTTCGACCAGATGAATAAGATGATTAAACAACTGAAATCCAAAAAAGGCAAACGCCGGGGTTTTGGTTTTTAATAAAGCAGAATTTTGAAAGGAGTGAATGAAAAATGGCAGTTAAAATCAGATTGAGAAGATTGGGTGCGAAGAAGGCGCCCACCTACCGTATCGTTGTTGCGGATTCCCGCTATCCCCGTGATGGCAGATTTATTGAGGAGATCGGCACATACAATCCCTGCACCGAACCCGCCACCGTTACCATCGACGGCGAAAAGGCAAAAACTTGGATCAAGAACGGGGCTCAGCCCACCGATTCCGTTAAGGTTTTGCTGAAGAAACAGAATATTCTCTAATACGGGGTAAACTAAAAAATGAAAGACCTCATTCTTTACCTTGCCCAAGCATTGGTGGACGAACCGGAAGCGGTTACCGTTACTGAATCGGAAACCGATGAAGCAATTGTTTATGAATTGCATGTTGCTGCAGATGACATGGGCAGAGTGATCGGTAAACACGGAAAGATCGCAAAAGCGATTCGTTCCATTGTGAAATCTGCATCCTTTAAAATGCCGAAAAAAGTGGTTGTTGAAATCAAATAACGGTATTTCGAATGGCGGCGCCGCATTTTATGCGACGCTGTTGTTTTTTTGAAAAAAATAGTGTATAATAGAACGCATCAAAACGACCGAGGAAATCTGATTATGAAAAAAGAATTGCTTCAAGCCGGAAAAATCGTGAATACCCACGCATTACGAGGAGATCTGCGGATTTATCCCTATTGCGACGGTCCGGAATTTTTTTGCAATGTGAAAAAGCTCTATATCGACGGTGAGTCCTATACGATCACCTCTGCTAAAGTGCATAAGGGGCAGGCTCTGATCCATCTGAAGGGGATCGACCATATCAGCGATGCCGAGCCCCTGATCGGCAAAATCGTCTATCTCAAAAAAAGTGAAGTTCCTCTGGAGGAGGGGCAGTATTTTATTGATGATATCATCGGCTTATCGGTTGAAAATATCGATACCGGAGCAGTTTACGGAAAGGTTACGGACGTGATCACCACCGGCGCCAACGACGTTTTTGAAGTGACCGGCGATAAGATCCTGCTGGTTCCGAAGATCAACGAGGTTGTGATCAACATCGATCTGAACGAGGAAAAAATCTTAATTCGTCCGTTACAGGGGTTATTCGAATGAAATTTTCTGTTTTAACGTTATTCCCCGATATGATCCGCCGCACGATGGAAGAAAGCATCATCGGCAGAGCGCAGAAAAACGGGATCATTTCGGTGGAAACCTATCAAATCCGTGATTATTCCCGAGATAAACACCGCCGGGT
>CAZIQE010000250.1:0-8478 GCA_964541385.1 uncultured Eubacteriales bacterium
CTTCAAATTTGCTTCGGTTTTTTCATTAAACGTTTCGATCAGATTCTCGCTTTGATTCTTTTTCTTTTCCAAAGAAGAAACGTTGTTTTCCAATTGGTTCAACGCCTTTTCCTGGTTTTCTTTATTTGCTTTGATTTTTTCCGTTTCGGTTTGAATGGTATTCTTGGTTTCCTTCAGCTCCTCAATTACTTTTTTATCATAGGATGCCATTTGTTTAACCAATTCTATTCTGGTAACAAAATCGTGCAACGATTTTGAATTCAAAATAATTTCGGCATAAGAAGTGCTTCCCAATTCATACATAGCCCGAACACGTTCTTTGGCACGAAGCGTTTGCTCATCCAAAACGGATTCCGCTTCTTCTAATTTTTCTTCGCTGGCATCCAATTCATCAGAAAGATCATCCACCATGGTATTTAAAAGCTCAACTTCATCATTCAAAGAATTTATCTGCTGATCAAGCAAATCCTTCTGCTCTAAGGCGGCGTCCTTCTTCCCGGCGATTGAATCCAGTTCTTTTTCTAACTTTTCCCGCTTTGCGATCAGATCGTCCAGCTCATTTTGCATAGATGAAACGTCTTCATCGCCATATGCTTTAATGCTGAATATAATGGTCGTCAGCATTCCGAGCACTAACGAAAGAGCAATAATAAGTGCAATTATGGAGCGCCATTTTCTCATAAAATCACCCTATACCTTTAAATACTTATTGATTGAAAATACGCTGCCGAAGAACCCGACAAACAACCCGATCCCGGCAAAATAGATCACCACGACCGGCATTAATTCCATAAAAGGAACGGTTGAAATAAAATGGAAATCCGCCACCAAGGGCTCCATCAAATAAACGTAGATGATCCATTGCATTGCAAAGGAAACAGCCGCAGCAATTATACCGATCACAATTCCTTCCAGAATGAAGGGCACCCGAATAAAGCCGTTGGTTGCGCCCACGTATTTCATAATATTGATTTCGTGCCTGCGGCTATGCATTGCCAGCTTAATTGTATTCGAAACGATAAACCAGGAAACCAGAGCCAGAATCACCATGATCCAAAATCCGAGAATATCCATCACTTTTCTCAAAGAAATCAAAAGATCAACCACTTCCTGAGAATCGGATATATTAGCGATTTCCTCCATTCCTGCGATCTGCGCAGAAATTTCATCGAAGGATTCCAGATGTTTATCGTCAATTTGAATTCTGAATTCATTCCGCAGCGGGTTTTCATCGCCGTGGAACCAGGAAAGATAATCGCCTTCCTCCCCGAATTCCTTTTGATATTCAACCAATGCCTCGTCTTTGGTTACGAACCGCACGTTTTTGATCGCTTCCGGATCAATTGCCTCGATCTCGGTTTGAATATTTGCATAGGAGCTTTCCTCTACCGCATCATCTACGTACGCAACGATTTCATTTTTATCGCCCAAAGAATCCAAAAAAGCAGAAATATTTGCCGAACAAAGATATGCAGAGCCGATAATCAGCATACAAGCAACTAAAACAAAAACGGAAGCAAAAGTCATCAAATAGTTTTTACGAATGCTTTTAAAAGCAGTTTGCAAAAAATACATTGCTTATTCCTCGCTCTCTTCTTGCGTATAGCCGCCGATCTGATCGCTCACTACGCGGCCTTTTTCAATACGGATCACCCGCTTATTAAACTCGTTAACCAGCGTATTATCATGGGTAACAACGATCACCGTGGTTCCGTTTTGATTGATTTTATCCAGTAACTGCATAATTTCCCGAGCCATCTGCGGATCCACGTTGCCGGTAGGCTCATCGGCAATAATTAAGTGCGGATTATTCACCAATGCCCGTGCCAAAGCAACACGCTGCTGCTCACCGCCGGATAATTCGGGCGGATAGTTTTTAGATTTGTGTCCTAATCCAACCACGCCCAAAACGTAAGGCACCCGGCGTCGGATGGTGCGGTTGGCGCACCCGATCGCACGCATTGCAAAAGCCACGTTATCATAAACGGTTAGCGTATCGATCAAGCGAAAATCCTGAAAAACAACGCCCATACTTCTGCGGAGCATCGGAACCTTCGACTGGCGCATTTTATTCACGTCAAAATCTCCCACCCGGACTTTACCGCCGGAGGGCTTTTCTTCGTGCATCAATAATTTGATAACCGTGCTCTTGCCGGCACCGCTGGGACCGACCATAAATACAAATTCCCCGTCATCAATTGAGAAGGATGCACCGTTTAATGCATTTGTGCCGTTCGGGTAACTTTTATAAACGTCGTCAAAAAGAATCATATAAACTCCCAATTAAAACTTCGTGGGATTGGCAGTCAGATACCGTTTAACCATCAATGCTACCTTAAAAACAATTGCGTGATCAAACCGGCGGAGATCCAATCCTGTTAATTTGCGAATTTTTTCCAAGCGATAGACCAAAGTGTTTCTATGAACAAACAGTTTCCGGGATGTTTCAGAAACGTTTAAGTTATTCTCAAAGAATTTCTGAATCGTAAACAGGGTTTCATAGTCCAGAGATTCAATCGAGCCCTTCTTAAACACTTCTGACAAAAACATCTCACAAAGAGTAGTAGGCAGTTGATAAATCAACCGACCAATGCCCAGATTATCGTAGGTCATAATGAATTTTTCCGTATCAAACACCTTGCCAACTTCCAAAGCAATTTGCGCTTCGTTGAATGAGCGAGGCAGGTCACGGATATTATCCACGATCGTTCCGATCCCAACGTAGGATTTAATGTAAAGATCGCTGCTCACAATATCAATAATACTCTTGGCCAATTTCTCAAGATCTTTATTATCATTGAAGCTTTTCACTTCTTTCACAAGAACAAGATCGGTTTCATTGATATTGATGATAAAATCCTTCTGCCGATCCGGGAAAAGCCCTTGAAGAATATCATAGGCAGAAACGTCGCTTTTATCGGAAAGGCGAATCAAAATGGCTACTCGGTATGCTTCCACTTCAAAACGCAGTTCCTTTGCCTTGATGAAAATATCGCCGGGCAAAATATTATCTAAAATAACATTTTTGATAAAATTATTCTTATCAAACTTCTCATCATAATACTGCTTGGTATTGGTGAGAGAAATCGTGATCAAATTGATATATTTTGCCGCCAGCTCGTCCGTTCCTTCAACAAATGCAACGTATTCCAAACCGGAACGGGAATTTAAAGGCTTATAAGTATAACCGTCTTCAACAACACTCTCCATTGTTGCGGAAATTGAAGAAATAACGTTTTCGTGTACCTCACCGATCTTGATGAGGTCACTGCAGGAAATAACGGTTCCGTTCTCATCAATTACCCCAACAGTACGATCAATACCATCCTTCAATTGATAGACAACACTTTGAAAAAAACGATTGGACATTTATCCGGTTCCTCCTATATGCAATTTCACTATATCATTATTTATTATTTTACAACATCATCATATCTTTTTCAACAGTTTTTTATAAAATAATTTGTTAACATTGCACAAGCATATTAAAAAAAACACCAATTCTGCCTATTTTCTTGTTGAAAGATGCGGAAAAATTCAATTTTTTCGTGATAAAAATATACAAAGAAAAAACAGGCAACCAAACGGTTGCCTGTTAAAAACAATCATCAGTTAGTCAAAGTAGACTCAGTTTCTGCATCAAAGAGATGGCAATGCTCTAATTCCAAAGCAACCTTAATGTCGTCATCTGCGGCAGCAGTAGAAGTAGGAGCAACACGAGCAGTAAACTTGTTGCCTTCAACGTCCAAATAGAGATAAGTTTCAGAACCCATTAATTCTGCAACCTCAACCTTGCAATTAATAATATACTGGCTCAGAGAAGCAAGGTACTCAGCCTCATCATGAACGTGCTCGGGACGGATACCCATAATCACCGTCTGGCCTTCCTTTTCCTTAACGGCATCGTTGATCTTGCTCTCGGGTAATTTCAGGCAGTTATCGGCGAAGGAAACGTAATAACCGTCGTCCTTCTTATCCAATTGAACTTTAATAAAGTTCATCTGAGGAGATCCGATAAAGCCGGCAACGAAGATATTGCAGGGATTGCTATAGAGATTTTGAGGGGTATCAACCTGCTGGATCAAACCGTCTTTCATAACAACGATACGGGTTGCCATCGTCATAGCCTCGGTCTGGTCATGGGTTACATAGATGAAGGTGGTTTTCAAATTATGATGGATCTTGGAAAGCTCCGTTCTCATCTGGGCACGCAGCTTAGCATCCAAGTTGGAAAGAGGTTCGTCGAGCAGGAATACCTTAGGTTCACGAACGATTGCACGTCCCAAAGCAACACGCTGACGCTGGCCGCCGGACAAAGCCTTCGGCTTTCTATCCAATAAGTGGCTGATATCCAAGATCTTAGCAGCTTCTTCTACTCTTCTCTTGATCTCTTCCTTCGGCGTTTTTCTCAGCTTTAAGCCAAATGCCATATTATCAAAACAGGTCATATGGGGATACAGAGCGTAGTTCTGGAACACCATTGCAATATCTCTGTCCTTAGGAGCAACGTCGTTTACCAGCTTATCGCCGATAAACAGTTCACCTTCGGTGATTTCCTCCAGACCGGCAATCATTCTCAACGTGGTGGACTTACCGCAGCCGGAAGGACCAACCAATACCAAAAACTCTTTGTCGGCGATTTCAAGGTTGAAATCAGATACCGCAACTACTCCGCCGGGATATCTCTTGTAAATACCTTTTAATGACAAACTTGCCATACTATTAAACCTCCTGAATGATGTTTAAATTCATATGATAACTATACCATAAACCTTAAAAAATTGGAATTCATTTTTTCAACAAATTTAATGTTTATTATTTGGTAAACCTGCACAAATATGCCTTCCAAAAGAGAAGTGCCAAGCATTTTTTGTTTGAATTGCCTATCAAACAATCGCTTCAATCGAAGCAATTTCCTCTTCCGACAAATATCTGCATTCACCGATCTTCAGCATTGGATCCAGGCGAAGCCCGTGAATAGAATTGCGGTGCAGGGTAATCACTTCATTACGGATCGCAAAAAACATCCGTTTGATCTGATGGAATTTTCCCTCGCTGATTTTCATAATTCCCAGTCCGGGAGAGATTTCTTCATAGTAAGCCGGCTTGCATACCATGCCGTCTTTAAGCTTAATTCCCTCTTCAAATAATCGGATATCCTCTCTATTCACTTTTTCCCGGGATCCAACCAGATATTCCTTAAAAACGCATTTATTTGGCGACAGCAGACGATGCGCCACTTCACCGTTATTGGTGATCAAAACCAATCCCGTTGTATCTTTATCCAGCCTTCCGCAAACAAAAAGGTCTTTTTTTCGATAATCAGCCGGTAATAAATCAAAAACCGTTTTGTTTTTGGAATCCAGATTGGCGCAAACGTATCCCGCCGGCTTATTCAGCATAATATAAACAAATTTTTGATACACCACAGATTGTCCGTCTAATTGAACCTCAGCATCTTCCGAAACGTGAACGCTTGCCGATTTAATGATTTTGCCGTCGACAACGACCCGCTTGGACGAAATGGCCTTTTTTGCATCCGAGCGGGTCATATTCAACGTATCGCAAAGAAATTTATCCAATCTCATTTAAAATCTCTATCCTTTTGTTAATCCATGGGTGAAACCGTTCAATTCTTTTGAAGAAACGTCTCCGCCGATAATTTTGCCTTTATAAACAATGAGGTTCGCAACCACCTCGCCCTTATAATCAGGGTAATTTAAAATACGGTAGGTGTATTTTTTTGCACGGTAACCTTTAAACTTCGACAGATCAAAACCGCTGATTTTTTGAAGGTCATTATACGTTGTATATTCTTCACTAAATTCAGAGGGAATCACGATTTCTTCAATCAAAACAGGCTCTTTTTCTGCCTCATAGCCAAAATTCTGCAAAAAAGTAACCTGCTGTTCCGTTGTTTTCCCGGCGGTATCAAATGAATGCTTCAAAACATCCGCAGATTCTTTGGGAGAAAACGCCGCCGCTGCACCGATAGAAAGACATAACGCCGCACAAATTCCCCAAATGATGTTTCGATTTAGTTTAACAGACCATATAAACATAACGTTACCCTCTTCCGATTTGTTATCGTTATTTTATATGGTCTGTTTCATTTAATTATTCCGCTTTTTCAGCAATAATCTTCTGGGTAATATTCGAAGGTGCTTCACGGTACTCTAAGAATTTAAATTCAAAGGAGGCACGTGCGTGCGTCATACTTCTGAGATCCATTGCATAAGAATTCATTTCGCTCATCGGAACCGTTGCCGTTACCAATTTAAAGCCACGGGTTTCAGCGGCATCCATAGAAAGAATCTGGCCACGGCGTTTATTGATATCGCCGATGATATCACCCATCAATGCATCGGAAACGTGGACAGTCAAAGTACCGACCGGCTCCAGTAAAACGGGATCTGCATTCTTCATCCCCTCTTTAAAGGCAATAGAAGCCGCCATCTTAAAGGCCATTTCCGAAGAGTCAACCGGATGATACGAGCCATCCAGCAGCGTTGCTTTTAATCCGGTTACAGGATAACCGGCGAGAACGCCTTTATTAATTGATTCTCTCAATCCCTTTTCAACGGCAGGGAAATAGTTCTTGGGCACAGCACCGCCGAAAACAGATTCGGCAAATTCAAATTCTCCGTCATACAAGGGCTCAAATTCGATCCAAACGTGACCGTATTGGCCATGACCGCCGGATTGTTTTTTATGTTTCCCTTCCGCTTTCACCTTTTTGCGGATCGCTTCACGGTATGGAACCTTAACGTCGGCCAATTCCACCTTTACGCCGAATTTCGACGCCAATTTGGACACAACAACGTCGATCTGAAGATCACCGAAGCCGGAGAGAACCATTTGCTTGGTTTCGGCATTGGTTTCCAGCTTCAAGGTGGGATCTTCTTCAATCATCCTGTTGATTCCCTGAGCGATCTTTTCTTCGTCCCCCTTGGCAGTAGAAACAACCGCTTTACTATAGTTGGGTTCGGGGAACTTGATTCGTTCTAAGGTGATTGCGGCATCTTTATCGCAAAGTGTATCAGAGGTGCCGGTTACAGAAAGCTTAGTGAATACGCCGATATCTCCGGCTTCCAGCTCCGGCACTTCAATCTGCTTTTTACCGAAAGGAATGTAAACGTGCGCAATCTTTTCACTTTCGTTGCGGGCAGTATTCAAATAAGTTGCGTCCTTTTTCACTTTACCGGAATAAACCTTGAAGAAGGACATTTTCCCGACAAAGGGATCCGCAACGGTTTTAAACACCTGCAAAACAACGGGACCATTGGAATCACACGGCAAATCGATCGTTTTCTCCCCTTTTTGGGCAACAACGGAAGCGCCAACCAACGGATCGGGGAAATAATCAACAATCGAATCCAATAATTGGGCAATGCCTCTGGTCTCGGTGGGAACACCGCAAAATACCGGATAGATCAGTCTCATTGCAATGGCATTCTTCAAGCCGGTTGCCAGCTCTTCCGGCGTGAATTCTTCGCCTCCGAAAAATTTATCCATTAACGAATCGTCTGTTTCCGCAATCGATTCAAGTGCGGCGTCATAATATGTATTCACCTTATCCTGCATATTGGCGGGAACAGGAGTAACGCCCTGACCGAACCGATAGCCTTCGTTGGTGATAACGTTGACAGTACCGACCATTTTATTATCTTCAATGATCGGCAATGTGATCGGCAAAATCTGCGTACTGGCAAATTTTGCGTGCAGCTGCTCAACAATACTGTAAAAATCAGCATTTTCATCATCCAGACCGGTTACGAAGAATGCACGGGGCATGTTACGGTCTTCCGTTTTCTTCCAAGCTTTCTCCGTACCAACGGACACCGTATTTTTAGCAGTCAGAACGATCAATGCCAGATCTGCAACGTTTAATGCAGAAATCTGATCGCCCTCATAGTCGTAATTTCCGGGAACATCAATCAAATTAATCTTTGTATTTTTATATTCAAAGGATGCCATTGAAAGAGAAATGGAAATCTTACGCTTGATCTCTTCTGCATCAAAATCCAAAACCGTGTTGCCCTGCTCAATCTTTCCCAGCCGATCGGTTGCTTTCGAGAAAAATAACATTGATTCAGCCAGAGAGGTTTTACCGTTTCCTTTGTGACCGATCAAACAGATATTGCGGATATTTTTTGCTGATGTACTCATGATTAGGGCTCCTTCCACGACTCTTACTGAGTCAAAAATTTATGTTATCCCTATTATACAATATCAACAAACAAATTGCAAGCCTTCAGTTAATTATTTGCAAAATCGACAAATTGCACAAATCGGAAGCATCCAAATTATTTGAAATATCAAAATTTGAATGGACGTATTATCAGAATAACCGGATAAACCGATAAAAAACATCAAAGCAAGACCTATTAAAGGATATATGATCCGTATAATATAATTGATTTTCAACGCCGTGAGCAGTTTATGAATGCCTCGGAAACAAGCCGCCAATCCCTTAAA
>CAZIQE010000251.1:0-2233 GCA_964541385.1 uncultured Eubacteriales bacterium
TCGGTTCGATAGCGATAAACGCCTGGCGTTATCGCTGATCGATCTGCGCCACGGTCCTTCAGATGCGGATCTGGATATGGCAGACTATCTGGAATCCGCCAATATTCCCTATTGGGTGGTGGCAACGAAGGCGGATAAGCTTTCCAAAACCGCCGTTTCGGAAAATCTGGCGGCTGTCCGGGAGGCATATGAGGCGCACCATCCCCAAAGGATCCTGGCATTTTCTTCCAAAACCAAAGAGGGGCGGGAAGAAGTGATCGGTGTAATGGAAAGCGTGATCGGAGCGTAAAGATGAATACGATTTTAAGTTATTTAAAAGATTATCTCTATATTTTGCCGGTGGTGATCCTTTCGCTCACGTTTCATGAGTTCAGCCACGCCTACGTGGCAACGAAGCTGGGAGATCCTACCCCGAAGCAAACCGGCAGGCTCTCCCTGAACCCTCTGGCTCATATCGATCCGATCGGAATGATCGTGATGCTTTTGATCCGTTTCGGCTGGGCAAAGCCGGTGCAGGTGAATCCGCTTTATTTTCAAAATCCCAAAAAGGGAATGATGCTGACGGCGATTGCCGGCCCCGTTTCCAACCTTATTTTGGCGGTTGCTTCTTCGTTGGTTTTATTCTTTTCCATAATTTTTAACGGGCCGGATCCTTTGATTCAGTTTTTCTTTTATATGACGATTTTAAATATCAGCCTGGCGGTATTCAATCTGATCCCGGTTCATCCTCTGGACGGCTCCCGGGTGCTCACATATTTTGTGCCTTCCTATGCGTCCTTTATGGCACGCTACGGAAACTACGTTTATATTGCGTTTATCGCCCTTTTGATCCTGCCCGGCTATATCGGGATTCCCGATATTTTCGGAAGCCTGATCGGCAGGGTGCAGATGGGAACCTATGCGGTGCTGATCCGTCTTTGGACGCTGATTTTCGGATTTTTGCTTTAAATATTTGCTATAGAGAGGGATAGTATGGAACAGTTGAAGTTTTCTCTGGAGGTCTTCGATGGCCCCTTGGAATTGCTTCTGCATTTGATTTCAAAAAATAAAGTTTCGATCTATGATATCCCCATATCGCTGATTTTGGAACAGTATATGGACTATATCGAGGATCTGAAAAAAATGGATCTTGAGGTCTCCAGCGAATTTATCGAAATGGCTGCAAGATTGATGTGGATCAAATCGAAGATGCTTTTGCCGAAGGCGGACGAGGGGGAAGAAGATCCCCGTATGAGCCTGGCAGAATCCTTGGCAGAATATAAACGCTATAAAAAGGTGCTGGATGCCTTCCGGGAGGATCAGAAGGCCGCCGGGATCACCTTTGTGCGGCGGGGGGAGCAGTTGGAGTTTGATAAACAACATAAGCTCACCTATGAAACCGAGGTTTTAACCGAAGCATATCGGAACGCCCTGCGCCGTGCGGAGCGTGCCCTGCCGCCCCCGATGAAGAGCTTTGCGGGAATCGTCGGCAGGCCGATCGCCAGCGTTCCGGCTCGGATCATCGGTATTCTGCGCTCTCTTAAGCGGAAGGTATCCTGCAGCTTCCGCAGCTTATTCCGATCCGCCCGCAGTCGCTCGGAAATCGTGGCAACCTTTTTGGCGGTATTGGAATTATCTAAATCAAAATACGTTGAAATGGATGCCCGGAGCGATGATGTTTATCTGACCTTCAAGAAGGAGAAATAAATGGAATTAAACTATATGAGCGGCGCTGTGGAATCGATTTTATTTGCCAGCGGTGAGCCGATTGAAAAACGAAAACTGCAAGAGGTGCTTGAAATTGAAGCCGAGCGGCTGGAAACGATCATCGATGAACTGAAAGAAAGTTATCGGGCAGAAAACCGTTGCTTTGATATTCTTAAACTGGATCAATGCTATCAGATGTGTTCTTCCCGCTATTATGGCGAGATCACCAAAAAGGCGTTGGATCATCGGCGCAATACGCCCCTTTCCAATGCGGCGTTGGAGATTTTATCCATCGTGGCATATAATCAACCGGTCACGAAAGCGTATGTGGAGCAGATCCGGGGCGTGGATTGCTTTTATGGGATCAACGCCTTGATTGATAAAGGGCTTCTGGAAGAAAAAGGGAAATTAGATGCGCCCGGCCGCCCCTGGCTCTATGGAACAACGCCTGATTTTCTGCGGTGCTTCGGTCTTCGCTCCCTGGAAGACTTGCCGGAACTGCCCCGCCTGGAGCAGCCGGTCAATGAAGTGGAAGGTCAGCAATCTT
>CAZIQE010000252.1:0-2026 GCA_964541385.1 uncultured Eubacteriales bacterium
TTCGCCCTCTGCATTATTCTGACCGGCGTGGTGGAATACATCATCGGATATATCAATATCCACGTATTTGATCTGTGGCTTTGGGATTACCGGGGATTATTCCTGAATATCGACGGCATTATCTGCTTTCGCAGCGTTGTGAGCTTCGGGGTGATGGGGATGGCGTTCCATTATTTAATAGAGCCGTTTTTGGATAAAACAGTCCATAAGGCGAAGCCCAAAACGGTTTTCGTTGTCTGCGCCGTTCTGCTTTTGCTGTTTGCGGCGGACTGGGTTCTGAGCGCACTATTCCGCACGCCGATTACATATTAAGTGGGATGGGAGAACGAAAATGAATTTATTGATCGATACAACAAAGGCGCATATCGGCGAGCAAATTGAAAAGGAACTTTGTGCCCGGGGTGCAGACCGAAACGGATTGGAACGGATCGATACAACCGGATTGCATATTTCCCATTGCATCGGCTGTAACTATTGCTGGCTGAAAACGCCGGGGATCTGCGCCATCAGGGACGATTACGAGCCGATTTTGAAGAAGATGAGCAAGGCGGATCAGGTCTGGCTCATAACCGATACGAGCTTCGGCTTTGTGTCGCACCAAACGAAAAACATTATGGACAGAGTGATGCCGATCATCACGATGTATCTGCATTTTAAGGATAAGGAAATGCGCCACGTGATGCGCTATGATCATCAGCCGGATCTCGGGATCATCTATACCGGGGAGGGCGACGAGGACTATCTGAACCGGTGGTGCGGGCGCACGGCACTCAATTTCGGGAGCCGTTCTCTGGGCGCATTCCGTGCAGAAGAGAGGGAGGGAGCGATTTTATGCATGTTATGATCATCAACGGAAGCCCTCGGGCAAGGCAATACAGTAATACCGAGAAGATCATCGCCTCCTTCGGCAAGGGGCTTTCGGAAAAGGGCGCCACGTTTGAAGCCTATGCGATCTCGGAACGCAGCACTTGGGATGAGATCCGGGAAGCCTATGAAAGAAATACGGAAATTCTGATCGCACTTCCTCTGTTTGTGGAATGTGTGCCGGGGCTTTTGCTGGAATTTCTGGAAACGCTGCCTCAAAAGGATGGGCGCACCCGAATGTCCTTCCTTCTGCAGGGCGGCTTTGCGGAAGGATGCCAGCTTCGCTGCGGGGAAGCGTTTCTTGAAAAAATGCCTTCCCATCTGGGCATCCGCTACGGCGGCTGTTTGGTAAAAGGCGATAATTTCGGCATCCGGATCCTGAACGGAGAACAGCGGGAGCGGGTAACAAAGCCCTATCAGGCGATGGGCGCATTATTCGCAGAGGGCGATGGCTTTCTGCGGGCGGAGGCGAAGGCGTTTACCGGACCGGAGCTTTTTCCGCTCCCCATACGCCTGATGCTGAACGTGATCTTCAAAACCGCTGCGAAAAAGATGTTTCAAAAGGCGGCGGCATCCTGGGGCTGCCAAACGCCGCTCGAGGAAAAGGTTTGGGAATAAAAATGCGTTCTTTATTAAAATCAACAAGAAATACCCGTGCATTGCCTGTAGGTACAATGCGTTACATAAGAAGTGATGTACCGCTCAATTTGAGCGATGAAGAAATCCAATGGCTGCTAAATAATAATATAACAACGCTTGTGGATTTAAGGTCGGAGGAGGAAGTGATTCAACACCCCTGCGACCTTGCGGATCAGGAGGGCTTTCGGTATTATCATCTGCCGGTCACAGGCGGCGGGGAACCGCCGAAATCGCTTGAAGATTTATACGCCGTATATGCAAAAATGATCGATAAGCAAATGGAAAAAATCATTCGCACCATTATGGGTGCAAAGTCCAACGTGCTGTATTTTTGCACAGCAGGGAAGGATAGAACCGGCGTGGTATCCGCTTTGCTTTTGCGAAAATTGGGGTACTCCGATGAGATTATCATTGAGGATTATATGAAATCAAAGGATAACCTTATTGATATGCTTAAGACTTACGCAGAAGAGCACCCGGAGGTTGATCTTGAAATCCTGATCCCTCACGCCGATAATATGCG
>CAZIQE010000253.1:0-1963 GCA_964541385.1 uncultured Eubacteriales bacterium
ATCTCCAAGCCGATCGTTCCCTGCCCGGCGATCACATTTTCATCGTCAAAGGGATGAACAAAGGTATATCCTTTTTCTTCCTTCAATTCCAGGGCTTTCTGATAAGCATCATCATAGCATCCGGGAACCAGGCAGATTTGAGCACCGTAGGCCTTTGTGGCTTCCACTTTAGAAATCGGCGCACTATCCGGCAGGCAGATCAGGGAAGAAATCCCGCACTTAGATGCCGCCAGGGCAACGCCCTGCGCATGGTTTCCCGCAGAGCAGGCAATTACACCCCGTTCTTTTTCTTCATCTGAAAGCATAGCGATTTTATAGCCGGAGCCTCTTAATTTAAAAGAGCCGGTATTCTGAAGGTTTTCGGGTTTCAGATAAAGTTCACAATTCGTTGGAATTCCGGGAGCCTTTACCACCGGAGTTTCACGAATGATATCCTTTAAAACAACGGCGGCGTGAAAAATCTTATCTAATGTCAGCATAATCAGTTTCCTTTCAAAATATCAAAAAATCCTGCCTCTTCCATTCAATAAAGAGACAGGATTTCAATACGATAAAATCTTGCGGTACCACTCTTTTTGCCGATAAAATCGACCACTCACTGCGACAACTTGATCGCTCCCCTTATGCTAACGGTCGGGCTCCGTTCTTCCTACTCAAGCGAAAACTCTTTCAGTTGACCGCTCCGAGGCCAGTATACAGAAGCTCTATCCATCGGCTCTCACCAACCGCCGATTCTCTGAAGCAAGAAATCATCTGCTTTTTCCTCATCATTGCGTTTTTTAGATTATAGCACCGTATAAAACAAATGTCAATAAAAAATTTTATTTTATTTTAAAAATAACTAAGCGCTCAGTCGATCACCTTTAACCAACCCTCGGGAGCCGGAACCGTGCCCATCTGAATGCCCCGAAGCGTATCATATAGCTTTTGGGTGATGGGACCCATATTGCTCATTCCGGAGGGGAAGCAAATTTCTTTGCCGTGATCAACGATCTTGCCCACGGGAGAAATCACCGCAGCCGTTCCGCAAAGTCCGCATTCGGCAAAGCTTTCGAGCTCATCCAAGCGAATTTCACGTTCTTCAACCTCCAGCCCTAAATAATCCTCAGCCACCTGCAAAAGCGAGCGGCGTGTGATGGAGGGCAGAATGGTTTTGGATTTGGGGGTAATCACTTTCCCCTCTTTGGTAATGAAAATGATATTTGCTCCGCCGGTTTCTTCAATAAAGGTGCGGGAAGCGGAATCCAGATAAACGTTTTCATCAAAACCGTTTTCATGGGCATCCACAATGGCATAAAGGCTCATGGCATAGTTCAATCCGGCTTTTACGTGGCCGGTGCCGCGAGGAGCGGCACGGTCAAAATCGGAGATCCGCAGGGTTAAGGGCTTAACGCCATCCTTAAAATACGGACCGACGGGTGTTCCGAAAATACGAAACTGGAATTCATTCGCCGGTTTAACGCCGATAATAGCATCGCTTCCGAACATAAAGGGACGAATGTAGAGAGAAGCACCGGATCCATAGGGCGGAACCCACTCTTTGTTGGCACGAACCGTTTCGATAACGGCGTCCACAAATCGGTCAACCGGAAAAACCGGCATTTTTAACCGTGCGCAGGAATCAGCCATTCTTTGTGCATTTAAATCGGGACGAAAGCATACGGTCTTTCCGTCTGCGGTGGTATATGCCTTCATTCCCTCGAAACAGGTTTGCGCATATTGCAATACGCAGGCACATTCGCTCATAGAGATCATATCGTCGTCTATAAGTGCTCCTTCGTCCCAATGACCGTTTTTAAAATTGGAAACATATCGTTTATCGGTTTTAATATAGGCAAAGCCTAAATTACTCCAATCGATATCTTTTTTGCTCATTTCAATCAACCTTTCAAAATATGTTTTTACTATTTTAGCCCTTTAAAGCGTTAGTGTCAATAGATATTTTGAAAAATTAACGAATTCC